>DASXLH010000151.1:0-7163 GCA_036496335.1 Acidimicrobiales bacterium | reverse complement strand
AGCACCAACCCTTCATCCGCGACGAGATCCCCTCGGAGCAGGCCCGGGTGGTGTTCAAGGACCACCCCTTCAAGCTCGAGATCATCGACGGCCAGACCGACGACCCCATGTCGGCCACCGAGTCGGGCATCGTGCGCACCTACGAGAACCCGCCCCGGTTCATCGACCTGTGCCGCGGGCCCCACGTGCCCGACACCGGTGCGTTCCTCGGCCACTTCAAGCTGATGCGGGTGGCCGGTGCCTACTGGCGGGGCGACGAGCGCAACCCGATGCTGCAGCGGATCTACGGCACCGCCTGGGCGTCGAAGAAGGACCTCGACGAGCACCTCCACCGTCTCGAGGAGGCCGAGAAGCGCGATCACCGCAAGCTCGGCCAGGAGCTCGACCTGTTCTCCTTCCCGGAGGAGCTGGGCCCCGGCCTGGCCGTCTTCCACCCGAAGGGCGGGCTCGTCCGCCGCCTGCTGGAGGAGTACCTCCGCAAGCAGCACGAGGCCGACTACGAGTTCGTGTACTCGCCCCACATCACCAAGGAAGGGCTGTTCCAGACCTCGGGCCACCTCGACTGGTTCGCCGAGGGCATGTACCCGCCGATGGAGCTCGACCAGGGGCAGGCCTACTACCTGAAGCCCATGAACTGCCCGTTCCACTGCCTGATCTACAAGAGCCGCCCGCGCTCCTACCGGGACCTGCCGCTGCGGCTCTTCGAGTTCGGCACGGTCTACCGCTACGAGAAGTCGGGTGTGGTGCACGGTCTCACCCGGGTGCGGGGCATGACCCAGGACGACGCCCACATCTTCACCACCAAGGAGCAGATGCCCGACGAGATCCAGTCGCTGCTGCGCTTCGTCACCGGGCTGCTGGCCGACTTCGGCCTCGACGGCGACTACTACCTCGAACTGTCGACCCGGCCCGAGGGCAAGGCGGCCGGCACCGACGAGGAGTGGGAGGAGGCCACCCGGGCGCTGCGTGACGCCGCCGAGTCGATGGGCTTCACCTTGACGCTCGACGAGGGCGGCGGCGCCTTCTACGGGCCGAAGATCTCGGTCCAGGCCCGCGACGCCATCGGCCGCACCTGGCAGATGTCGACCATCCAGCTCGACTTCCAGACGCCCAAGCGCTTCGAGCTCGAGTACGTCGGCGCCGACAACCAGCGGCACCAGCCGATCATGATCCACCGGGCCCTGTTCGGCTCCGTGGAGCGTTTCTTCGCGCTGCTGGTGGAGCATTACGCCGGGGCCTTCCCGGCCTGGCTGGCGCCGGTGCAGGCCCGGGTGCTGCCGGTGCGCGACGACCACCAGGGCTATGCCGACGAGGTGGTCGACCGGTTGCACGCCGCCGGGTTCCGGGTCGACACCGACGAGGCCACCGACAAGTTGGGGGCCCGCATCCGCAAGGCCAAGTTGGAGAAGGTCCCCTACGTCCTGGTGGTCGGCGACGACGACGTCCTCGCCGGCACCGTCGGCGTGAACGCCAGGGGCGGCGACCAGCCCGATCGGGGTGTCACCGTCGACGCCTTCATCGAGCGCCTGTCGGACGAGGTGGCGCACCACCGATGACCCTCGACCACCTGTGGGCCGGCTGGCGGGGCGAGTACATCGCCTCGGCCCGGCCGGACGCCGTCGACGGCGAGGCCTGCGTGTTCTGCCGGATCCTTGCCAGCGGCGAGCCCGACGAGACCACCCACGTGCTCTGGCGGGGCGAGCGGACCTTCGCCCTGCTGAACGCCTACCCCTACACCAGCGGCCATCTGATGGTGATGCCCCTCCGCCACGTCGGCGCCCTCGAGGCACTCGACGATGACGAGGCCGACGAGCTGTTCCGGGGGGTGCGACGGGCCGCGGCGGCGATCAACGTGGCCTACCGGCCCGGTGGGCTCAACGTGGGCGCCAACCTGGGTGCGGCCGCTGGCGCCGGTGTCCCGGGCCACCTGCACGTGCACGTGCTCCCTCGATGGGCGGGGGACACGAACTTCATGACCTCGGTGGCCGAGACCCGGGTGCTGCCCGAGACCCTGGAGCAGACGTGGCGCAAGCTGTCGGCCGCGCTGTGAGCGACGACGAGCAGGGCCCGGTCGACGACGCCGGCGCTGACGTACCGGTCGACGACGACACCGATCTCGACCTGGGCGAGGTCCGTGACACGCTCCCGGCCGAGCTCGATGTCACGGCCGATCTCGGTCCGTACGAGTTCCCCGACAACGCCCGGCGCCGGATCCCCGGCGTCCTCTACATCGCCGCCGCTCTTCTCTGCATCACCGCTCGCCTGGCGGCCGGCCCCGACGCCGTGCTCGTCAACGACGGGTTCCTCTATGCCGCCGCCGCCCTCCTGCTCCTCGGCGCCTACTGTTTCCTGTCCGGCTACCCGACCGCCGTCGACGACACCGACGCGCTGGTGGCCGCCACCCGGGCGGTGGGCTTCCCGGTCGGTCACGCCTCGGCCCAGATGGCCTGGCGGGGGCTGCGCAGCCGTCCGACCTGGCGCATCCTCCTCTACTCGACCGAGGATCCGCCCGCCCAACGGGGTCTGGTGCTGGTCGACGCGGTCGACGGCGAGGTGCTCGAGCAGTTCGTCGAGGCCAACCCCGAGGACTGGACCGCCGAGGAGTGGCCCGACCTCGACGAGTGAACGCGGACCGTGCTCAGGGGGTGAGGCGGATGACCAGGCGGCGACTGGCGACGGCCAGGCCGGCGGCCCCCATCGCGACGAGGTAGACGGCGTGGCCGAGCGAGGCCAGTTCGATGTGGCCGAAGGTCAGGTCCCGGCACAGGGCCACGCCCTGGTAGAGGGGCGTGACCTGGACGATCCGCTGCAGCCACTCCGGGTAGCGCGAGAGCGGGAAGAACACGGCCGAGAACAGGAAGCTCGGGATGATCACGGCGTTCACGAAGTCGAAGTCGAAGTACGACCGCATGAAGGCGGCCCCGCCCGCCCCGGCCCCGGCGAAGGCCCAGCAGACGAGGATGGCCGCCGGTAGGGCCAGGATGGCCATCGGTGACGGGGTGAGCCCGAGCACCGCCATCGTCACCAGGAAGCAGGCGGAGTAGACGGCGCCCCGCACCACCGACCAGAGGACGGCTCCCACCACCACGTCGCCGGGGGTGAGGGGCGTCGAGAGCATCGTCTCGAACGTGCCCCAGTACTTGAGCTTGATGAAGAACATGAACGTGGTGTCGAGGACGGCGCCGTTCATGGCGGAGACGGCCAGCAGCCCGGGTGCGACGAACTCGCGGTAGGGGACCAGATCGCCACCCGGTCCGGGCACCTTGCCGACCAGGCCGCCGACGCCGATGCCGATCGAGAGCAGGAACAGCAGCGGTTCGAGCAGCCCGGAGAGGAAGATCATCCACTGTCGGCGGTAGACGAGCGCATCTCGTTCGAGCACCCGCATGGCCCGCCCCGGGACCAGGTCCGACGCCCTCACGGGGTCAACCGCTTGGCGAAGGACCGCATGCCGAGGATGGTGCCGACGGCGGTGAAGGCGAGCAGGGCGAGGACGTGCACGACCACCGCGCCGAAGCTGCTGGCGTGCCCGCTGGTGGCGGCCCGGCACAGCTCGACGCCGTGGTACAGCGGCGACAGGCGGGCCAGCACCTGGAGGAAGGCCGGGAGCTGGCTGATCGGGAAGAACGTGCCGGAGAAGAGGAACAACGGCAGCACACCGATGCGCATCACCAGTGGGAACGAGGAGGCGTCCTCGACCGACGTCGAGAAGGCGGCGACGAGGGAGGCGGTGGCGACGACCAGGAGGATGGCGGCCGGCAGGGCCAGGACCGCCCACGGCGATTCGATGGCGCCGAGGGGCGTCGCCACCAGGAGGAAGGCCACCGTGGCGATGGTGGTGCGCACGGCCTGCCAGCCGAGGTGGGCGGCCAGCACCTGGCCGGGCCCGATCGGGCTGGCGACCATGGCGTGGTAGCGCATGTCCCACTTGGTCCCGCTCATGACGGGCCAGAGCGAGTCGCCGACGCCGAGCTGGAAGGCGGTGGCGGCCAGCAGGCCGGGCGCCACGAACTGGACGTAGGTCAGCCCTCCCAAGGCTGCTGTGCTGTTCTGGTCGACGTAGGTCCCGATCCCCACGCCCATGGCCACCAGGTAGAGGACGGGCTGGACGAAGGCGGAGAAGACGATCCCGTGCCAGAGGCGGCGCAGGATGTGCAGCTCCCGCTCGAGGAGGCGGAACACGGGGGAGGAGGTCGTGGTCACGTCGCGAACCTCAGTCCTGCAGCGAGCGGCCGGTGAGGGTGAGGAACACGTCCTCGAGGCCGCTGCGCCGGACGTAGGCGGACGTGACGTCGACACCCCGGTTCTGGAGCGTGGCGAGGGTGGCGTCGCCGTCGGCGGTGTACACGACGATGCGGTCGGTGAGCCGCTCGACCCGGTCGCCGGCGCCGTCCACCCGCTCGAACGAGCGCTGGTGCTCGTCGGGATCGAGGTAGCGCAGCTCGACGACCTCGGCCGTCGAGTGCCGCCGGATGAGCTCACGGGGGGAGCCCTCGGCCACGATCTTCCCGCCGTCCATGATCACCAGCCGGTCGCACAGCTGCTCGGCCTCGTCCATGTAGTGCGTGGTGAGGACGATGGTGACGCCGTCCCGCTTCAGTCGGAAGAGCCGCTCCCAGAGGAGATGGCGGGCCTGGGGATCGAGCCCGGTGGTCGGCTCGTCGAGCAGGAACAGGGCCGGCTCGTTGATCAGGCCGCGGGCCACGGCCAGGCGCCGCTTCATGCCGCCGGACAGGGGGTCGACCTTGTCGTCGCGTCGTTCGGTCAGTTGGAAGAACTCGAGCAGCTCGGCGGCGCGGACCCGCAGCTCCGATCGGGGAAGGCCGAAGTAGCGGCCGTAGATCATGAGGTTGTCCATGACCGACAGCTCGGTGTCCAGGTTGTCATCCTGAGGGACGACGCCCAGACGGGCCCGGATCGCCGACCCGCTCACCGCCGGGTCCATGCCCAGGACGGTCAGGTCGCCCCCCGAGCGGGGGGAGGTGGCCGCGATCATCCGCATGGTCGACGACTTACCGGCGCCGTTCGGCCCCAGGAACCCGAACGTCTCACCCGTGGCGACCTCGAAGTCGATCCCGTCGACCGCGACGAAGTCGTCGAAGCGCTTCGTCAGGCCCTTGGCTTCGATCATGGGCGTCCCGGGGTCGGGCGCGCCTGTTCGGTTGGCTTCGTCCCCCGGCACGGTCGTGGACCCTAGGCAACTGCCGGGAGTCAGGGCGGCGAGTTCTCCTGGTCACCGCCGGACCGTCGTTACGTGGCGGCGACCTCCAGGTGGTCGTGCGTGGCGTTGAAGCGACCCCGTCCCCCGGTCAGGGAGCGGAGGTCGATGGCGTAGCGGGTGATGGCAGAGGTCGGCACCAGCGCCGTCACCCGCCGGCGGCCGCTCTCATCCGCCTCGGTGCCCTGGACCCGCCCCCGCCGAGCGTTCAGGTCGCCCATCACCTCGCCGAGCAGCTCGTCGGGCACGGTCACCACGACGCGGGAGACGGGTTCGAGCACCACCGGATCGGCGTTGGCCAGCGCGCCCCGGAAGGCGATGGCCCCGGCCATCTTGAAGCTCATCTCCGAGGAGTCGACCGGGTGGTGCTTGCCGTCGAGACAGGTGACCCGCACGTCGACCACGGGGTAGCCGTGGAGGCCGTCGGCCATGGCCTCCCGCACCCCCTTCTCGACCGCCGGGATGAACTGACGGGGTATGGCGCCGCCCACGACGGCGTCGACGAACTCGAAGCCGCCGCCCCTGGGGAGCGGCTCGACCCGCAGGTCGGCGACCCCGTACTGCCCGTGACCGCCGCTCTGTTTCTTGTAGACTCCGTGGGCCTCGGCGGTGCCGTTGATCGTCTCCCGATAGGGCACGACCACGTCCTCGGTGTCGACCTCGACCCCGAACTTGCGGGCCAGGCGCTCGAGGGTGACGGCGAGATGCGTCTCGCCCTGGCCTTCGAGCAGGGTCTGGTGGGTCTCCAGGTCGAGGCGGACCCGCAGCGCCGGGTCCTCCTCCACCAGGCGGTGCAGCGCCCCGGCCAGCTTGTCGTCGTCGGCCTGGGTGCGGGCTCGCACGGCGATGGCGAGGACCGGCTCCGGGGCCTCGGCCGGATCGGCGGAGACCGGGGTCCCCTTGGGGGCCAGGGTGTCGCCGGTCAGGACCGACCCCAGCTTGGCGACGGCGGCGATGTCGCCGGCGACGACCTCCTTGACGTCGAGGTGGTCGCGGCCGCGCATGAGGAAGAGGTTGTGGAGGCGTTCCTCCGCCCCGGTGCGGGTGTCGACCAGGTGGACGTCGGTCGTGACCGTGCCGGACAGCACCTTGAACAGCGAGATGCGGCCGACGAAGGGGTCGGCCAGCGTCTTGAACACCTGCACGAGCGGCTCGGCGGCGGGATCGGGGGCGATCTTGATCCGCTCCGGGCCGGCGGCCACCGTGGCGGGACGGGCCTCGGGGGATGGGCCGACCTCGCAGATGTACTGGACCAACCGGTCGACGCCGATGCGGGTGACGGCCGACCCGCAGGTCACCGGGAAGACGAGCCCTGCCGCCACGCCGTCGGCCAGCACGTGCTCGAGCTCCTCGAAGCTCGGTATGTCGCCTTCGAGATAGCGCTCGAGGAGGGCGTCGTCGCCCACCACGACGCCTTCGACCAGGGTGTCGTGGAACTGGTGCTCGATCTCCTGGATCTCCGGGGGCACGTCGACCTCGTGGGCCTCGTCGCCGTCATAGAGGTAGGCGCGGTCACTGAGCAGGTCGGCGACGCCCCTGATCGAGCCGTCGTTGCCGATCGGGATCTCCAACGGGGCGATGCCCTGTCCGAACGCCTCGCGGAGCTGGTCGAGGGTCCGGCTGAACGAGGCCCGTTCGCGGTCGAGCTTGTTGACGAAGATCATCCGAGGAATGCCGAGCGTGGAGGCGATCTCCCAAGCCGTCTCCGTGCCCACCTCCACCCCCTCGATGGCGCTGACCACGAAAACGGCCAGGTCGGCCACCCGCAAGGCCGCCTCCACGTCCGTGACGAAATCGGTGTAGCCGGGCGTGTCGAGCAGGTTGATCTTGTGATCGCCGTGCACGGGATCGCGGTGCAGGAAGGGCGCCAGCCCGACCGAGAGGGAGATGCCCCGCCGCACCTCCTCGGGCTCGGTGTCGCACACGGTGGTGCCGTCCTCGACCC
>DASXLH010000150.1:0-3787 GCA_036496335.1 Acidimicrobiales bacterium | reverse complement strand
GGCCGCCTTCATCAACACCGTGGTGATGTCGCGTGACTGCGCCCGGCAGGACTACCACCCCGTGTACATCAGCTCCGGCATGGGTCCGACCGCGGACACGATCAAGACCGCCCCTGAACTTGGCAACACGGTGGGGTCGTCGCCCGACTTCCTCTGCCTCGACACCACCATCACGGCCGCCAAGGACTTCAACGCCGCGCTCAAGAAGTACCACCCCGAGTACGCGGTCGGCGGCGCCAAGCACGGTCAGTTCAGCGACGCGCTGTGCAGCGGCTGGGTCGGCGGCATCGGCTTCGCCAAGGCGATCACCAATGCCAACGTGGCCGCCACCGCCACCGCCACCAACACCGACGTGATCAAGGGCCTGTCGATGTTCCAGGGTGAGACCCTCGGCGGCCTCGAGCCCCCGATCACCCTCAGCGACGGGACCAAGCCCAACCCCCAGCAGAAGTGCATCTTCCTCTACCAGTGGAAGGCCGGCGTGTTCAGCTCGGTGCCCTCACCCGGCGCCTACACCTGCCAGCCCTGACCTGATCCATCACGAGGGGCCGTCACCAACCGGTGGCGGCCCCTCGTCATGTCTTGCGCCAGGTCAGTCCGACCGTGAAGTTGGCACCGGCGCTGCCGGAGGTGATCACCGCGCCGGCCTCGATGTGGAGGTCGACGCCGAACTCGATGTGGACCTCGTCGAGGTCCTCACCCAGGCTCTGCAGCCGGTCCAACAGCGCTGTCACCGCCGGCAGCACCCGGTCGGTGGCCTCCTCGAAGGTCTGCTGCGCCCGCTCGAGCACGGCCGAACCGCCCAGGCCGCGGGTCACCGAACCGCTCGAGCTCGTGGCCGAGACGGGTTCCGACACGCGGACGACGACCGATCCCCCACCCTGCAGCGGGTACTCCACCAGCTCGCTCATGTCCCTCCTCGACGCCGGGATGGCGAACTAGCATGCCGCGAGCCGTTTCGCCGCAAGCAGCTTCACCCCGGAAGGGGGTGCGCACGTGGACCGTCTCGACTTCGAGCTGGCCATCGGATCCGGGGACGGCACCGACTTCCCGGTCAACGTGCGGTCGGCCGACGCCGGCGAGGCACGGGGCCGGTTCCGCCTGCCCTTCGATCCGGCCGAACGGACCACCCAGCTCCAACAGCTCGAGATCGCCCTGCTCTCCAACACGCCCGGCCGGCGCCGGATGAGCACCGGCGAGTCCACGGTCCGAGGCTTCGGCCAGTCCCTCTTCGACGCCCTGTTCATCGGGGAGATCCGCGCCGCCTACGACGTGGCCCGGCACGAGGCCATCCGCCAGGAGGCAGGCCTGAGCATCAAGCTCCGGTTCGAGTCAGCCCCCCTCGCCGCGCTCCCCTGGGAGTTCCTCTACGACGCCCGGGCCGGCGAGTACCTCTGCCTCTCGAGAACGACGCCGGTGGTGCGCTACCTCGAGATCGCCGAGCCGCTGCGGCCTCTGGCCGTGACCACACCGCTGCGGATCCTGGGCGTGGTGGCCAGCCCGTCCGACCTCCCGTCCCTCGACGTCGCCAACGAGCGGGGCCGCCTCGAACGGGCGCTGGCCGACCTCGTGGCCCGCCACCTCGTCGAGCTGGTGTGGCTGGAGCACCCCACCTGGCGGGAGCTCCAGCGGACCCTGCGCACCGGTCCGTGGCACCTGTTCCACTTCGTCGGCCACGGCGGCTTCGACGCCGCCGCCGGCGAAGGCGTGATCGTCCTTCTCGACGACGATGGACGAGCCGACCGGGTGCAGGCCGTCAACCTCGGTCGCCTCCTCGGCGACCACTTCCCCTTGCGGCTGGCCGTCCTCAACGCCTGCGAAGGCGCCCGCGGCGACGACCTCGACGTCTTCTCGAGCGCGGCCGCGACCCTGGTTCGTCGGGGAACGCCCGCCGTTCTGGCCATGCAGTACGAGATCACCGATCGGGCCGCCATCGAACTGGCCCAGGCCTTCTACGAGGCCGTGGCCGACGGCCTGCCGGTCGACTCGGCCATCACCGAGGCCCGCAAGGCCGTCTGCCTGGCAATCCCTGACACCCTCGAGTGGGGCGTTCCCGTGCTGTACACCCACGCTCCGGACGGGGTGCTGTTCCACATCGCCGACACGGCTCCGGCCCCGACGCCCGCCAGCTTGACGCCGCCGCCCCCTACCTCGGTCGCGCCCACCCGGGAGGTGGCGGACCCGGCGACCGGCGAGGCCGAGGGCTCACCGGGATCAGCCGGGACGCCGGCACCGGCTACGGACGCGGCTCTGGAGTCGACGGCGCCACCCGCTCGGGGCGAACCGCCTCCCGACCGCCCTCGCGTCGAGGTCGCCCCGTCCGACCGGACGGGCCCGTCCAACCATCGCCGGACCATCGTCCTCACCGCCATCGCGGTCGCGGCCGTCCTCCTCGTCGGAGCCGTGGCCTTCGCGCTCCTCAGCCGATCGTCGGGCTCCGAGCAGCTGGGCGACCAGCCGGTGGCCCGTCACGTGGCCACCGGCGGCGCCAAGGTCGCGGTCGCCCACGACGAGCTGTCGATCGCCCTCCCCGCCGACACGGACGATCGTCGCGGGGGCGTCGTGCTGAGCTGCCGCCCGACCGGCGACTTCGACCTCGCCGCCTCGTTCCGCCTCGAGCAGTGGAACACGGCCAACCAGGCCCGGCTCGGACTCGTGAGCGGTGGCGTGGCCATGGTCCGGCTCAACGACCCCGGTCAGGGCGGCGGCTACGCCGTGGTCCAGGGGTCCTTCGTCCGCCGGGTGGCCACCGACGACGTCACCGGCGTCCTCCGGCTGACCCGCCAGGGCGACATCTACACCGGGTCGGTCGTCCTCGGTGGCTCCAACCCGGCCCTCAGCTCGAGGCGGGGCCCCACCGGCGCCGTCCCGCTCGAGCTCGTGGCCTGGGAGGACGACGGCGTCCACGAGGCGGTGGCGGCCACGCTCACCGACGTGAAGCTGAACGCCGGGGCCTGCGCCTGAGTCACCCCGAAGGGGGAGCTCAGACCGGGCCGCGCCGGCGATCGTCGTCGGCCTCGCCCCGCTCCACCTGGGCGAACTCGTCGGCCAGCCGGGCCTCCTCCGGGAGCGCCGAGCGGTCGGCAGCCAGCTTGCGGGCCTTGCGGATGACCGTGACCGCCGCCCACCGCACCTCGGGGTCGAGCGGCGTCGGCGCGTCCTGGAGCACGATCTGCGCCTCGAGGAGGACCCCCGGCCGGTGCCGGCCGACCTGGAACGCCCATCGGCGGGCAACGCGGTCCAGCCGGGCCGTGCTGGTGCCGAACTCGCTGATCGCCCCCACCACGAGAGACGCCAGCAGCTCACCGTCCGTCATCGGTCTCATCCCACCGAACTGTTCGGTGCGAACGGCCTGGAATCCTCCGAGAGGCTGGCGCGGGGGCCTGGACACCACGAGCCAAGATGCTTTTCTCGGGACGACGCGGCTGCTCTACTTCACTCGATGCGCGCCGTGAGCGGCGCCCCAACAAGGGGGACGTGGTGGACAAACTCACGCTGAGCGACAAGATCCTCGGGGTTACCGGAATCCTTCTGGTGATCGACCTGCTGTTCTTGCCGTGGCACCACGCCTCGATCAGCCTCGGGCCACTGGGCAGCTACAGCAAGTCCTACAACGCATTCGGGTGGACCGGCGGCTTCTGGGCCGTGCTGGCCTTCCTCGTCACGCTGGCCATCCTGGCGGTGGTCATCACCACGAGGTTCACCACCGCCAAGCTCCCCGAGCTGCCCATTCCCCTCAACCAGGCGGTGTTCTACGCCTCGATCGCGGTGCTGGTGCTGCTCGTGC
>DASXLH010000149.1:0-4573 GCA_036496335.1 Acidimicrobiales bacterium | reverse complement strand
GTGCTCGGCGCGGCGCTGCGCGTCTATCGCGAGCGCTTCCTGCGGGTGGCCGGCACCGCCTTCGTGGTCTTCGGGACCGTGGCCGCCATCGACGCCCTCGCCGTGGTGATCGTGACCGACCGCCATCTCTCGCGGCCCTCCGGCGCGGCGGCTGCCTCCGTCGCCTCGGCGGTCTTCTCGATGGTGGGCGTCGTCCTCTACGCCGGGATCCTGGACAAGGTGGTGGGTGCCCACCTGCACGGCCACCCGGACCTCACCCTGCGCGAGATCCGGCGTTCCCTCCCCCTGGCCCGGCTGGTCGGCGCCGACGTGGTCCTGGCGTTGGCCACGCTGGCCGGCGTGGCCCTGCTCGTGGTCCCGGGCGTCGTCGTGTTCACCATGTGGTCGCTGGTCGGACCGGTGATCACCATCGAGGACCGCCGGGTGTTCTCCGCGCTGGGCCGCTCGTGGCGGCTCGTCCGTCACGCCTTCTGGCTCACGCTGCTCCTGGTCACCCTGCCGCTGCAGTTCGAGCAGATGGCGATGCACGCCATCCACTACACCGACATCTTCGAGCACCCGCTTCTGCCGGCGTTCCTCTTGAACGGCCTGCTCGGGATGGTGATCGGCTCGATCGTGGGCCTCGTGGAGGTCGTGCTGGCCTACGACCTGATCGCCCGGATCGACGAGCCCGAGCCGCGGGTGGACGAGCTCTCGCCCTGACCGGCGCCCGTTCCGGGTCGGTGCCGGATCAGCGGTTGCGGGCGAGGAGGGCGAAGAGTCGGAGGATCGTGATGTAGAGCCAGATCAACGTGACCATGAGGCCGTAGCCGCAGTACCACTCCAGGTACTTCGGGGCGCCGGCCGCGACGCCGGCCTCGATCGTCCCGAAGTCGAGGGTCAGGCTGAGAGCGGCAAGCACGATCGCGATCACGCTCACCACGATGCCGATGGTGCGGAACTCGTCGCTGTAGAGCCAGGTCCAGTTGAAGATCGCCAGGACCCAGACGAAGAGGTAGAGCAGCATCAGGCCACCGATGCCGGCGGTGACGGCGAAGGCCATCCGCTGCGTGGGCCGCACGATACGGGTGACGTAGAGGAACAGCGACGCGGCGAAGACGCAGACGGTCGCCAGGATGGCGGCGCTCACGATGCCCTCGGTCTGGGCGTTGAAGGCAGCCGAGATGGCGCCGAGGCAGAAGCCCTGGAGCACGGCGTAGATCACGCCGAAGAGGGCGGCCCGACGGGGGTTGAAGATGAGGAACATGGCGACCACGAAGGCGGCGATCGACGCCAGCCAGAAGCCGCCGGGGATCGTGACGGTGGTGTTGCCGTAGCCCGAACCCAGGTCGACCGAGACGGGCTGGGTGGCCGACGACCAGCCCCACGCTCCCCCGGCGACGAGGAACACCAACAGCAGGAAGGTCTTGATGCTGGTCCCGGCCACGGTCATGGACCTGACCGGTTGGCGCGGCGCGACGAGGTTCTCGCTGGCGAACTTCTCGCTCAGGGCCGGGTTGCCGGTCTGCATCGCGCTCATCCCCCGATGGGTGTCGTGGTTCGTGTCAGTGCGGCCGACCGCTCAGTGAGGCCGGCCGCTCAGTGAGGATGGCCGCCGGCCAGGAGATCGAGGGCGTGGGGGACGACGTCGAGGACGGCTTCGAGGGTCTCGATGGCGCCGCTGGTGGATCCTGGCGTGTTCAGGATCAGCGCCGCGCCGAGGGTGCCGGCAGTGGCCCGGGAGAGGCGGCCGAGGGGGCTGACCAGGCGCATGGCCTCGGCCAGGCCGGGGGCCTGGCGGTCGAGCACCTGGAGGGTCCCCTCCGGGGTGAGGTCGCGGGGCCCGAAGCCGGTGCCGCCGGTGGTGACGACCAGCCCGGCGAACCCGGTGCACAGCTCGACCAGCCCGGCGGCCACGGACTCCACGCCGTCGGCCACCACGACCCGGCGGTCGACCGTGAACCCGGCCTCACCGAGGCGAGTGGCCAGCGCCTCGCCCGATCGGTCCTCGCGGGTGCCGTCGGCCACACCGTCCGACACCGTCATCACCCTGGCCAGCATGGCCGGGAGGCTAGGCGCTCATCTGCACGGCCCTCTTGAACCCTTTGTGGTGAGACGACGACCCCGGGGGTCGCCAGCGCGCCACAAACCGGGTCAGGGGGCCCGGTAGCGGAACAGGGCCATGCCGTCGGTGCCGGCTGCCTGGGGCAGCAGGAGAGACCCTCGACCGTGTGGCCGCCAGGGGCCGTCGAGTGGGGGCAGGGGCACCAGCTCGGGGTGATGGGTCTCGAGCCAGTCGTCGACCCCGACCGTCTCGGGGGCCGTCAGCGTGCAGACGGAGTAGGCGAGGACGCCTCCAGGCCGCAGCAGGGGGATCGACGCCTCGACGATCGCCCGCTGGAGCCGAGCCAGGCGATCGACCGAGTCGGCGTCGATCCGCCATCGGGCGTCGGGGCGGCGGGCGAGCACGCCCAGACCGGAGCAGGGGGCGTCGACCAGCACCCGGTCGAAGGCGCCGGCCCGGAACGGCGGCTGCGTGGCGTCCGCGGCGACGACGGCCAACGGCGTGCCGACCCGGTCGGCGTTGGCGGCGACGAGGCCCGAGCGCACGACGCTGTGGTCGGCAGCGACCACGGTCGCGCCCGACGCCGCCAGGGCGGTGGCCTTGCCTCCGGGGGCGGCGCAGACGTCGGCGACCCGCTCGCCCGCCGTCGCCTCCACGGCGGCTGCCACCCATTGGGAGGCGAGGTCCTGGATGTAGCCGTCCGGGCGCTCGCTGACGCCCGGCGTCTCGTCCATGCGTTCCAGGGCGGCGAGGGCGTCGTCACGGCCGAGGTCGGCCATCAAGCGGTCGACCACCCAGGAGGGGTAGCTCAGCCGGGTGGCGTCGTCCGGCCACTGCACCGGCGCCTCCGCCACCCGGCGCAGCACGGCGTTCACGAGGCCCTTGGCTCGGGAGGGGGCGACGCTCACGGTGGCCGACACGGCGGCGTGGGCCGGGACCCGCATGAAGTGGAGCTGGTACGCCCCGAGGCGCAGGGCCGAGCGGGTCGGGCCGTCGAGCGTGCGCATCACGAAGCGGTCGACGAGGTGGTCGCAGGCACGCCGCATGCGGGTGGTGCCATAGACCAGCTCGGTGACCAGCGCCCGGTCCCGGGTGGTCAGGCCCGAGCGCTCCAGGACCGGGCCCAGCACCAGGTTGGCGTAGGCCCCGTCCTCGATCCGTGCGAGCGCATCGAGCGCCACCCGCCGCGGGTCGCTCACGTGCCGAGTCGCTCGCCCGGCGACGGCCGGGCGCCGTTGCGCCACGCCTGGACCGGCTGGGCCCCCCGGCCCTCCGGTTGGACCGTCACCAGCCCGATCCAGCCGTCGCCGGTGGCGGCGAAGGCCCCGTCGAGGGTGCCGGCGGGTGCCGCGCCGGCGGTCGGGCCGGCATCGAGGCTGGTGCGCAGGATCCGGAGACGACGGCCCCGGAACGTCGTCCAGGCCCGCCCCAACCGCACGAGTCGGTGGACCTCGACGGCGGGACGGGCCCAGTCGATCTGCAGCTCAGCGGGGTCGATCTTGTCGGCGTAGGTCGGCTCGCCGACCTGCGGCACGGTCTCGCCGAGACCCGTCTGGAGGGTGTCGACGAGGAGCCGGGTGCCGATCGTCACCAGGCGCCCCCGGAGCTCCTCGTCCGTCTCGTCCGGCCCGATGGCGGTGCGCTCGAGGGCGTGGATGGGTCCGGTGTCGAGACCCTCCTCGAGCTGCATCACGCACACGCCGGTCTCGGTGTCACCGGCCAGGATGGCGCGCTCAACCGGGGCCGCACCCCGCCACCGTGGCAGGAGCGAGAAGTGCACGTTCACCATCGGTAGACGGTCGAGCACGTGAGGACGGATGAGACGGCCGAACGCCACCACGACCCCGAGATCGGCGTCGACCCCGTCGGCGAGGACGTCGTCGACCCGTTCGGTGACGACCAGACCGAGGTCGAGCGCGGCCCGCTTGACGGGACTCGGGACCAGCCCGCCGCCCCGACCGCGCCGGCGATCGGCCCGGGACACCACCAGGGGCACCTCGAAGCCCGCGCCGACGAGCGCCCGCAGCGGCGGCACGGCGGCCTCGGGAGTGCCGAGGAAGACCAGCCGGTGCGGCCGGGACGCGTCACCCACGGTCGTGGAGGGTACGGCGGGGGGGTCGACGGTCAGGCCGGATCGCGCGCGGCCTGACTGACGCGACTCGGGACCTCAGCCGGCCAACCGGCCCGAGGAGGCGGGCCCGGCCGTCAGCGGGCCAGGCCGAGCTGCAGCTCCCGGACGGCCCGCTTGGCGTCCTTGCGCTGATCGGGGTCGAGCCTGTCGATGAGCAGCACGCCATCGAGGTGGTCGAGCTCGTGCTGGAACATGCGGGCCAGGAGCTCGTCGGCCTCGATCGACAGCTCGTTGCCGTCGAGGTCGAACCCCGTGAGGTGGACCTCCTTCGGCCGGGTGATCTCCCACGAGAGGCCGGGTACCGACAGGCAGCCCTCGTCGTGGACCCACTCGCCGCTGGACTCGGTGATCACCGGGTTGATGATCGCCTTGGGACCCTCGTCGTCGTGCATGTCGTA
>DASXLH010000148.1:0-15114 GCA_036496335.1 Acidimicrobiales bacterium | reverse complement strand
ACCGCCGTCGCGATGTGCGGCAGGACGAAAGCCTCGACGAAGCTGAAGCCCATGATGAGCACCAGCCAGAGGCTCAAAAGTAGATAACCCACGAGACCGAGCCATCCGACCCTTTCCGTTTGCCGGACGTAGATTCCCGTTAGCCCCAGGATTCCGAAGAACGACATGGCACAGGCGAAGACATGCACGACCTGCCAACGCGTGGTCACCACCGCGGACACGACGTTCGCCGGGTGAAAGACCCCTACGAGCACGTAACAAGCGCCGCCGAGCATCGCTGATATGCCCGCCAACCGGAGCAGTCTCGAAGTAGTGACCCTCATTCCGTACTGACTATGAGGCTGGCGTGACTTGTCATACGATTCCTATCGTCGTCTTCAATAGGTTTATTCAGTCGCAAGCGTATACCTCCTTGGTCTAAATAGATAGGCCGATGGACCATCGGGCTGAATCCGCAGCCATTGGCCGGAAAACCCGCCTTCTTCCCTGGCGGTCGGACGAGAGGGAGCAGCAAACCCGCGACGGCCAGATTGGGCGACGCTCATCGCCTTTGAAGGAACCGCGTCGCCCGCAGCGGCCCACGACGTCCGATCGACAGACGACGTCTCAGTCGACGGGCACCGAGAGCGACGACAGGAGGCTCCTGACCCGTTGTTCGATCGCATCCCTGATCGGACGAACGGCATCCACCTCCCGGCCGGCGGGATCCTCGAGCTCCCAGTCCTCGTAGCGCTTGCCGGGGAAGAAGGGGCAGGAGTCGCCGCAGCCCATGGTCACGACGACGTCGGCCGCCCGCACGATCTCGTCGGTCCAGGGCTTGGGGAACTCCTGGGCGATGTCGATGCCGACCTCGGCCATGACCGCCACGGCCGAGGGGTTGATCTCCGTCCCCGGCTCCGAGCCGCCGGACCATGCGACGGCTCGGTCACCGGCCAGGTGCCTGAACCAGCCCAGCGCCATCTGCGAGCGGCCGGCGTTGTGGACGCACAGGAACAGAACGGTCGGCACGCCGTCACGGGAGCCTTCATCCCTGGCGGGCACGGCCACCTCCTGAGCTGGTACCGATGTCGGTCGTGGCGTGGTCATGGGGCACGACCAGGTCGATGCCGGGGAGGTCCGGGAACAGGAAGCGGGCCAGGACCACGGCCGCGAGGGCACCGGCCAGTTGCGCGGCGATGAAGGCCGGGGCCGATGTCCAGCGGATGCCGGCGAAGGTGTCGGAGAGGGTGCGGCCGATGGTGACCGCCGGGTTGGCGAAGCTGGTCGAGGACGTGAACCAGTAGGCGGCGGCGATGTAGCCGGCCACCGCCACGGGCGCGGCCGAGGCCCGGCCGGAACGAACGACACCGAGGATCACCAACACCAGGCCGAACGTGGCGACGAACTCGCCGAGCCACAGGCCGCCCGACGAACGGGTGTGGGTCGACAGCGTGATCGGGTCGAGGTCGAACATCAGGTTGGCGACGACCGCCCCGGCACAGGCACCGACGACCTGGGCGCCGGCATAGACCAGACCGTCACCCGTGCTGATCCCGCCGAAGATCCGCTCGGCCAGGGTGACCACGGGGTTGAAGTGGGCGCCGGACACCGAGCCGAACGCCAGGATGAGGGCGACGAGCCCACCGGCGGTCGCCAGGGAGCTCTCCAGGAGCTGCAGCCCGACATCGTTCGGCGACAGGCGCTGGGCGAAGATGCCGGAGCCGATGATGACGGCGACGAGGAGCGCGGCACCGACCCCCTCGGCGGTGGCCCGACGGGCCAGTGTCGGCTTCATCAGCAACAGCGGGCCGCGGACTCCGGTGCCGCCGAGCAACACCCCGCATCGGCTCCGGGCTCAGCCATCCGCAGCTGACCGGCCGGCGTCTCGACATCGGCCAGGACGGCGTAGATCTCCCAGGGCTCCCGGTCCGGACCGTCGACCCACACCTTGTCCTGGACGGCGAAGCAACAGGACACCTCATCCTCCTCGATGGTCAGCAGGCCCTGCTCGGCCAACCGCTGACCGGCGGCCTGGACCTGGCCGCTGCCTTCCACTTCGACGCCGAGGTGGTTCAGGGTGCCGCCTACGGCATCGGCGCGCTCGATCAGCACCAGCTTCAGGGGCGGCTCAGCGATGGCGAAGTTCGCGTAGCCGGGTCGGAGCTTGGCCGGTTCGGTGGCGAAGAGCTTGGAGTAGAAGCTGACAGCGGCATCGAGATCGGAGACGTTGAGGGCGAGCTGCACACGGGACACGGGGCCTCCGGTAGATTCGCAGGAGTCGATTGATCGACTCTCGCGAATGTATCGGTGGTTGTCAATGGGTCGCACCAAGAAGCTGATCGAGGTCGAGGCCGAGTGCTGCCCGTCGGTCCTGGCCGCCCCGTTGACCGAGGCCGAGGCCGGTGAACTGGCGTCGGCCTTCGCGGCACTGGCCGATCCGGTTCGACTGCGCCTGCTCAGCCTCGTGGCCGCCGCCGATGAGGTCTGCTCGTGCGACCTCGAGGCCCCCCTCGGCCGGGCGCAGCCCACCGTCAGCCATCACACCAAGGCCCTGGCCGAGGCCGGACTGATCGTCGGTGAGAAGCGGGGCCGGTGGATGTGGTGGCGGATCGTTCCCGAGCGGCTGGATGCCGTGCGGGAGGCGCTGAGCTAAGGGTGCGCCGATCGGCGGATCCGTGGCCCGAGCGGCCCGGCGCCGAAGGCGGCGAGATCGGCCGGATGTGACCTATCCGGTGAGTCCCTAAGGGGTCGGCGCGGGCCCCCCGGGGTCGGGTTCCGGGAACGTGTAGCCGCCCGTTGTCACCGTGAGATGCGAGAAGTGGGAGTCGGCGACGGCTCCGTGGGTGTGGAGCTCCCCCGGTGGGCAGCTCACGACGTCGCCGGGGGCGAGCTGCACCCGCTCACCGTCGGTCTCGACGAAGCCCCGCCCGCTGATGGCGATGATCACCTGTCCTCCCAGGTGGACGTGCGGTCCCGCCGCACCCCCGGGCGTGACGGTGACGAGGCCGAGGTCGAGGCGGTCGGCGAAGTGGGGACCCTCCAGCCAGTTCGGGGTCAGACGCCCGGGTTCATCGGGATGGCTCCCCGCCAGCTCCTCCACCTCTCGAGCCGGGATGAAGCGCACAGCCGCACCCTAACCAGCCGACCTCGCGACGTTCAGCGGTGGCCGAGTCACCTAGGACGTGAGCGGATAGGTCGGGCGTTGGAGCGGAACGCGTCTTCGTTTCGGCGCCAAGCGCCGAAACGGGGCACTGCGTTCATTGGTCGCCTCGCCTATCGGCTCGGCTCTTAGTTGTGCAGCACGAGGGCACCGCTGAGCGTGATGGCGCCGCCGTTGGCGACGGTGGCATGCACGTCCGGGAGTTGGCGCGGACCGGCCCGACCTTGGAGCTGGAGCATCGCCTCGACCATGTGGCCGATGGCCCAGCTACGGCCCTCGCTGTTGTTGCCACCGTGGGGATTGAGCGGCAGACGCCCTCCGGCGAGGTGATGGCCGTCGCCGAGGAACCCACCGGCCTCGCCCTTGCCGACGAGGCCGTAGGCCTCGAGCCCATAGAGCACCAAGGGGGCGAAGCCGTCGTAGACCATGGCGAAGTCCATGTCCGACGGGCCGAGCCCGGCGTTCCGCCAGAGCCGCTTGGCCGACCACGAGAAGGCCATCTCGTCGTAGTCGTGCCAGAAGATCATGTCCGGCTTCGGACCGGTGCCCGTCGTGACCGCGCTCACGTAGACCGGGGCGTGCCGGAGATCCTTGGCCCGCTCGGCGCTCGTGACCACCACCGCCCCACACACGTCGACGGGCATGTCGCAGTCGAACAACCGGAGCGGTTCAGCCACATAGCGCGACGCCAGGTAGTCATCCATGGTGATCGGCGTACCCAACGCCGCGTGCGGGTTGCGGGAGGCGTTGTCGCGCATCGCCACCACGTAGGCGCCCATCTGCTCGTCGGTGACGCCGTCGAGCTGGCGACGACGTTGGTAGAAGGGCGCGAAGTACTGCATGAACACGCCCAGCCCGTAGGGCGTCGTGAACGCGTTGGTGCCGACCGCCCCGTCCGTGCCGCCCATGTAGTTGTAGGTGCCGGCACCAGGCCGCGGGGCTTCCATGGTGACGAAGGCGAGTGCGGTGTCGCAGATGCCGGCGGCCACCGCCAGGGCGGCGTTGGCGACGACCCCGGGGCCGACGCCGCCGCCGAGCTGGCCGCCGTAGAAGTCGACGCCGTCGAGACCGAGTCCCTGCATCAGGTCGAGCGAGGACACCGTGCCGGTGCTGGCGATGCCGTCGATGTCGCTGACCTGGAGGCCCGCATCCTGGATGGCGTCGAGACAGGTGTCGATCGTAAAGGCGAGTGCTGACCTGCCGAGGTCCTTGGAGCACTTGGTGTGACCGGCACCCACGAGGGCGGCCCTGTCCCGGATGGTGTCCCTGTTGCCGACGACCTGGTTGCTCACGCCCTGTCTCCGACCGGCACCAGGCGCCACTGCGGGAGCGTCACCTCGTCGTTGACCTTCTCGAAGCACACCTCGACGGGCGTCCCGATGGCGAGGTTTGCCGGGTCCCCGTCGACGAGGTTGCCGATCGTGATGAGGCCCCGCTGCTCGACCAACTCGACCACCAGCACCGTGTACGGGATCTTGGCCTCGAAGCCGGGGTTCCCGCCCGAGTGCATCACCGACCAGCTGTAGACGGTGCCCCTCCCGCTCACGGCGGAGGCCTCCAGCTCCTCGCTCCGGCAGCTCGGACACAACGTCCGGGTCGGGGGGTGCACGTAGGTGCCGCAGGCCGCGCAGCGCAGGAGGACGAGCTTCTCGTCCTGAGCGCCGTCCCAGTACGCCTCATTCCCCTCGTCGCGGACCGGCAGCGGTCGTTCACTCATCTCGCTCCCCCAGACTCGGTCGGCAATCTAGGGCTCTCGCGGCTCGTCATGTCCGGTGGTCCGCGGCTCCTCCGTCGGGCAGAATCGATGGGAGAGCACGGGTCAAGAAACGGCCGCGGGCGCAACCGAGGAGAACCCCTGTGCGCTGGCCCGACCCGGCCGCCGGCGGCGACGACGACGCCGTGTTCTACGTCACCACCGACGCCGCCGAACCCTGCGTGTTCCACCTGCACGGCGAGCTCGATCTCGAGTCGGCGAGGGTGCTCACCGAGCTACCGATCACCATCCGCCGCGACCGCCCGGTCGTGCTCGACATCGCCGAGCTGACCTTCTGCGACTCGATCGGCCTGACCGCCCTGATCAAGCTCCGCCGACGCGTCGTGGAAGACCTCGGCCAGCTGGTGCTCCGGCATCCCACGCCGGCCATCAGCCGGCTGCTCGAACTGACCGGCCTGGCGTTGGTCCTGCCGGTCAGCGATTGAGCAAGGGGGTCCTTCGACGGAACAGTGGGTGGACTCAGGTGGGGTCGTCGGCCGGTACGTCGAAGAGGAGTCGGAGACGCATCGCGTTCCCGTCGCCGTCCCCGTCGAGGAGCAGCTCGTCGACCAGGGCGGTGAGCACCTGAAGGGCGAGGGCGTTCTCGCCGTCGAAGCGCTCGGCCGCGGTCTGGGCTCCGGTGTCCTCGATCGAGACCTCGAGGGCGACTGCGTCGTGGCGGCACCGGATGGTCACCCGTTCGACGTCGCCGGCGGCAACCACGCTGGTGCAGGCCTCCGACACGGCCAGTCGGAGGTCGTCGAGGCGGTCGGCATCCAGGCCGTCGAGTCCGGCGGCGGCGGCCGTGACGACCGACCGGGCCACGGCCACGTACGTCGGGCGGGCGGGAAGGTCGAGCTCGAGAAGCTCCTCGGAACCCGGCATGGGACGCGAGCGTAGACGTGGCGGCGCTTCGTCCCTGGGAGCACCGACACGGGCCAGGCCATCGCCTAGGTTCCAGCTCATGACCGGGACGCCCGAGATGCGGTCCGCCTCGCCCGGGGACGGCGCTGCCGCGCCCTCCCCCGACGAGGTGCGCCTCACCATGCCCGCCTCGCCCGACATGCTCCGCGTGGCCCGATTGGCCGCGGCCGGGCTGGCGGGCCAGATGGGCCTCACCTTCGACCAGATCGAGGACGTCAAGATAGCCATCGACGAGCTCTGCTTCGCCCTCGTCCGGGGTCGCACGGGAGGCGACCTCACGCTGACGTTCCGCCTCGGCTCCGACCTCGAGATCGAGGGCGTCGGCAACTTCGACGGCTCCGCCGCGGAGAGCTCCACCGCCGGGCTCGACCTGGGGCTGTCCGAGCTGTCCGCTTTGATCCTGGGGGCCGTCGTCGACGAGCACGAGCTCGCCCACGATGGTGAGCGGACCCGGTTCCGGCTCTTGAAGCGACGGGACTGAGTTGGCCCTCGACCGCGCTGACCGGGCCTCGCTCGACGAGGCGTACCGGCACTTCGCCGAGACGCGCGACCCGGCCACTCGGGATGCGCTCATCGAGGTGCATCTCGGCCTCGCCGAATACCTCGCCCGGCGCTTCGCCAACCGGGGTGAGCCGCTCGACGACCTGGTGCAGGTGGCATCGCTGGGCCTGGTGAAGGCGGTCGAGCGCTTCGACCCGTCCCGTGGGCTGGAGTTCACCACCTTCGCCACCCCGACCATCCTCGGCGAGCTCAAGCGGCACTTCCGGGACAAGGGGTGGGCGGTGCGCGTCCCGCGCCGTGTGCAGGAGCTGCACCTTCGGGTGAGTCGCGTGGTCGACGAGCTCTCACTCGAGCTCGGTCGCTCCGCCACGATCCAGGAGATCGCGGTGCGGGCCGGGATCACCGAGGACGAGGTGACCGAGGCGATCGACGCCGGCAGCGCCTACCGGTCGACGTCGATCGAGGCCGGCCAGGACGAAGAGGGCACCACTGGCCTGGTGTCGACGCTGGGGACCGTCGACCCGGAGATCGACGGCGCTGAACGCCGGGCGGCGCTGGAACCGCTCCTGTCGTCGCTACCGCCCCGGGAACGGGCCATGATCTACCTCCGCTTCTACGACGGCCTCACGCAGTCGGAGATCGCGCAGCGACTCGGCATCAGCCAGATGCACGTCTCCCGGCTGCTCACCCGCAGCCTGGCGCAGCTCCGCCGCACGGCCGGCGGTACGGGTCCCGACTGAGCGGGCGGCCGCCACCGTGGCCGCGGAGCCGGTGACGGCACCCAGAGTCATGCCGCCGTGAGGGGTCAGCGACCGGTCGAGCCGAACCCCCCGCCGGCGCGGGTGGTGACGGGCAGCTCGGCGACGAGGCGGAACCCACACCGCTCCACTCGCTGGACCACCAGCTGTGCGATCCGGTCGCCACGATGGATCTGGTAGCCCTCGCCGGGGTCGGTGTTGACGAGGATGACCTTGAGCTCGTCGCGGTAGCCGGCGTCGATCAGACCGGGGGTGTTGAGGCAGGTCACACCGTGGCGCAGGGCCAGCCCACTGCGGGGCTGGACGAAGCCGGCGAAGCCGTCCGGCAGGGCGAGGGCGATGCCTGTCGGCACCAAGGCCCGGCCGCCGCCGGCCGGCAGGTATGCGTCGACCCGGGCCAGCAGGTCGGCTCCGGCGTCGCCGTCGTGGGCGTAGGTCGGGAGTGGGAGGTCGGGATCGAGACGGACGACCGGGACGTCGAGCACGGCGCAGACGTTACGGGCGGCACCGAGTCGCCTCGTCGCCAGCCGGGGCCGGAGGAGGGGTCGCCTACAGTCACCCGGTGCTCGTCTGGATGGACCTGGAGATGACCGGGCTCGATCCCGACCGGAACGTCATCGTGGAGATCGCCACCCTCGTCACCGACGACCAGCTCGTCATCGTCGAGGAGGGGCCCGATCTGGTCGTGCACCAGCCGGCCGAGGCCCTCCAGCAGATGGACCGGGTGGTCCGCGAGATGCACACCCGCAGCGGTCTCGTCACCGCCATCGAAGCATCGACCACCACCCTCGAGGCGGCCGGAGCCGCGACGCTGGAGTTCATCCGACGTCATGCTCCCGAGCCCCGCACCGTGCCGCTGTGCGGAAACAGCATCGGCACGGACCGACGGTTCCTCGCCCGCTACCTGCCCGAGATCGAAGACCACCTCCACTACCGCTCCATCGACGTCTCGTCGGTGAAGGAGCTGGCTCGGCGTTGGTACCCGGCCGCGTTGGCGGACGCGCCCGACAAGGCCGGCGGCCATCGGGCGCTCGACGACATCCGTGAGAGCGTGGCCGAGCTCGCCTACTGGCGGGGAGCGATCTTCCGTCCCTGAGCTCTCGTCGGCGCCGTTACCCTGCCCCACCAGCCCAGGAGCCGGAGGAGCACGGATGCGGGAGGAACAGGAGGAGGCGTCTGTGGAGGTGACGGAGGTCGCCGACCGCGTGCTGCGCCTCCAGCTCCCCATCAACATGCCGGGCCTCCGCCACGTCAACTGCTACGCGCTGGTCGACGACGACGGTGTCGCCCTGGTCGACCCCGGCCACTTCACCGACGAGTCGCTGAAGGCCCTGGAGCGGCGCCTCGCCGTGGCCGGCCTGCCGGTGAGCCGGGTCCACACGGTGCTGATCACCCACTCCCACGGTGACCACTTCGGCGGCACCCAGTGGATCGTCGACCATGCCGGCGCCCGGGTGGTGACGCACGCCGCCTTCAGCACCGGCTTCGAGGACCCCAACCACGTCTGCACCGACCCGACCCACGACCACGACGTCGACACGACCGAGCAGGAGCACGTCATCTCGTTCCGGGCGCCCACGCCGTGGGGGAGCGAAGGCTTCAGCGCGCCTGACATGTCGTTGCGGGACAAGGCCCGCATGTTCCGGCACTCGCTGCGGATGCGGCGTCTGCGCAGCCGACCGCCGCACCCGAACAGGCGCGTCCGGGATGGCGAGGTCCTGGAGCTGGCCGGCCGGGAGTGGTTCGTGCGCCACACGCCGGGCCACACCGTCGACCACATCTGTCTGCACGACCCGACCGAGAAGGTGCTGCTGAGCGGCGACCACGTGTTGCCCACCATCACCCCCCACATCTCCGGGCTGAGCACGACCGACGATCCGTTGGCGGCGTTCTTCGCGTCGCTCGAAGGGGTGGCCGACCTCGGCGTCGACCGGGTGCTGCCCGCTCATGGTCACCCGTTCGACGATCTGCCCGGCCGGGTCAAGGCCATCATCGCCCACCACGAGGAGCGGCTCGACCGGCTCCAGACCATCTCCGCCGATCTCGGATGGGCGGGCGTCGTCGACATCTCCCACGAGCTGTTCGCCCCGAGGTCTTGGGGGCGCATGGCCGAGAGCGAGACCTACGCCCACCTCGAGCACCTCCGCCTGGCCGGTCGGGCCGAGGTCCGGGGCGAGGGGAAGAACCTCGCCTACCTGGTGCCCTGATCGGCATCTGAGACCGTCTCCACGACGGTCTGCACCCGAACCTGATCCTCGACGGTGAGCCACATCGAGAAACGACCGCCGTCCGCTGGATCGGCGACCCGGGCGACGTCGTCACCGGCCAGGACCGGGGCGAGGAACTCCAGCTCCACCGAGCTCGGCGTCGCCTTCCGGTCCGCCAGCTCCTCCTCGACCGGGGCCCACAACACCGAGTTGTTGACATGGCCGAGCACGTCGAGGTCGGCGACCCGCACCTGCCAGGGACGACCCGGCAGTCCTCCCGGCGGCGGGCCGATCCGCAGCCGGCTCGAGACCGAGCGCCCCCCGGCCGCCGGGCCGTAGGTGCGCACGAACCACTCGGGCAGGCGGGCCGGCCGGCCGGCGGCGTCGACGTGAACCCAGAGCGTCGCGACCTCGACGGCGCCGGCCCCCGTGCGCAAGGTCGTCCGCCGCTCCGCCCAGCGACCTCCCATCCCGCCGCACCAGGTGGCCAGGGCGACCCGGTCGCCCAGGCCCGGCCACCCGCCGGCCTGCACCACCGAGCGCCGCGCCACCCAGGGAGACGACGGGTCGAGGCCGGCGTCGTCGAAGTCGTCGTTCCCGGCGTCCTGGAGGATCCGGGCCAGGGCGTCGAGGCGGAGCCGGCCGCCGGGCTCGCAGTCGCCGAACCGGATGCGCACCTCGGTCTCGAAGACCCGGCCGGCCGGGGGCCGTTCCACCAGGGCCTCCACAGGCCTGACTGTAGGGGCGAGCCGGCGCGGGCCGGCTCTCCCTGCGGGCTCCGGGTGGACGTGCCCGCCAGGGTGCTCGCGCCCTCGTAGCCTCTGCGCCCGTGACCTGGGCGGTGACCGTCGATCGACAGCTCCGCCGTTCGTCGGTGGTGGCCGCCGTCGGCGACGGGATCGCGGCCGTGGCCCTGCCCCTGATCGCCATCGACACGTCGAAGGGTGACCCCTTGGCGGTCGCCGCCGTCGTGGCTGCCCAGCACCTGCCGTGGGTGCTCGTCCAGCTCTCGGGCCGGCGGCACCTCGTCGACCGGCGCACGCTCGTCGGCCTCACCGACACGGTCCGGGCGCTGGCCCTGGGCACGCTCGGCTTGCTCGTGGCCGTCCGGAAGGAGACGGTGCTCGCCATCCTCGTCACGGCCTTCCTGGTCGGCCTGGGTGAAGCGTGGACCGACCGGCTGGAGGCGGAGTCCGGCGCGGCGGGGACGCTCGGTCCCCGTTCGATGGTCGCCATCGGCCTGATCGGCTTCCCCCTCGGCGGGCTCCTCTACGACACGGTGACGGGCCCGGCGACGCCGCTCTTCGTCGATGTCTTCCTCTTCACCGTCGCGTCGACGTTCGCCCTGGCCGTGCACCGACCGGTCAAGCCGGGACCCGTCGACCTCGCCGGTCCACCACTCGATTCGCCCCTCCCGCCGGCGGCGACGCCCCTGCTCGCATCGGCCGCGGTCGGATCGTTCGTCGCCAGCGGGGTCCTCGGCCTCCTCGCGCTGTTCGCCACCGTCGACCTGGGGCTCGGGGCGCCCGGCTTCGGGGTCCTCCTGGCTGCTCTGGCGGCCAGCACCGCCGCCGGTGGGTTCGTGGCCCCCACCGTGGGCGAGTGGCTCGGGGTGCGCACCGGCCTGGTGGCCGGCCTCCTCGTGGCCGCGGGCGCCCTGGCGGTCGCCTCGATGGTGGCCGACGCCGACAAGCCCTGGCAGGGTGCCCTGGCGCTCGGCCTGAGCGCAGCGGGTGCCATGACGGCGACGGTCCTCGGCCGCGCCCGGCTGCAGCTCGTGGTCGGGCGCGAGGCCGCCCCCGGGGCGCTCGAGCGGCTCCACCTCGTCACGTGGAGCGCCATCCCCCTCGGGGCGCTGGTGGCGGGCTGGGCCGCCCGGCACCTTCCCATCCACCGGGTGCTCATCCTCCTGGCCCTGGCCTGGGTGGCGGCGGCGGTGACGGTCATCGCCCTCGATCGGGCCTCCGGCGGTGCCAGCGCGATCCGGGTGAAGCGCCCGGTGCGAGAAATCGTTTGACGAGGATGTCGACGGCGTGGTCCCCTGACAGGGCGCCGCGGGACGTCCCGCGGCAACGACCGAGACGAGGAGGTGTGACGATGGCAGCAGAGCGCTCCGTGGCGATGGCCCCGACGACCGCAGCGACCATGTCCGTTCGCACCCGCGTCCTCATGCCGTCGATGCCCATCGCCCCGTTCACCGGCCTGACCTTCGGCGCCGGCGTCGCGATGTACCCGTCGTTCGCGTCGCTCGTGTCCATCGGCTGTGGCGTCGGTTCCCCGTGGACCAACGCCAGCGCCGTGAACACGAAGGCCACCAAGGCATTCGGTCACGACGCCCGCCGGCTCCTGGAGCACTCGACCTAGCCACGTCGAGTCACCAACCTCCAGCGGCCGTCGGGACAACCCGACGGCCTTTCTGCTTTTTCGCCGCTGTTCCACCGCCCGCCAGCCAGTCCCGATCCGCCCACCACACGCCGTTCAGAACCCGAGGGGAGCAGAGATGTACGTGCTCGAGGAGAGCCGACAGGAAGAGGAACCGGAGAGAGAAGCCGAGCTCCGGTCCCTGGCCCGATGCGCCGAACCGAACACCGACTGGACGACCGTCTTCTTCTCCGAGGACCTGTGCGACATCGCCCGGGCCAAGCACCTCTGCACCGGATGCCCCGTGCAGGCACCCTGCCTGGAGGCGGCGACAGAGCGGCGGGAGCCCTTCGGCGTGTGGGGTGGAGAGCTCTTCGCCCACGGTCACGTCGTCGTCCAGAAGCGTCGGAGGGGCCGGCCGCCCAAGAGCCGGCCGGCCGAGGTCATCTGGATCGACGGCGAGGAGGTGGTCGTGGTCCCCGCCGTCGTCCAGAGCGCGTCGTAGAGCCCGTCGCGTTCTGAGCCAGCAGCTCGCCCGGCGGGCCGGGGTGACGACCTCCCCCCATCGAGCCCCGGCCCGCCGGCCGCCAACCCGACCTCACCAGGCCCGTTCGGTGAACCGGGTGCGCCAGACGCCAGAACCTGGCGCCTGGGGCACCCGGTTCGCTCGGGGGGTTCAGATAGTTCTCAGGCGCCGAGCCGATAGGCGAGGCGACCAATGAACACAGTGCCCGGTTTCGGCGCTTTGGCGCCGAAACGAAGACTCGTTCGCTCCAACGCCCGACCTATCCGCTCAGGTCCTCAGGCGCCGATGGCGGCGAGCAGGGCGGACGAGGTGGCGATGGCGCCGAAGACGCCGCCCTGCATCGTGACCATCTTGAGGGCCGCCTCGTAGTTGTCGTAGTCGGTGGCGCCGGTGCAGTCGGACAGCAACAGGCATTCGTATCCCCGGTCGTTGGCGTCGCGCATCGTGGTGTGCACGCACACGTCGGTGGTGATCCCGGTGAGCACGATGTGGGTGATGCCGCGCCGCCGGAGGAGCAGGTCGAGGTCGGTGGCGTAGAAGGCACCCTTGCCCGGCTTGTCGACCACGAGCTCACCCTCGACCGGGGCGACCTCCGGCACGATCTCCCAGCCGGGCTCACCTCGCACGAGGATCCGGCCGCACGGACCGGCATCACCGATGCCGGCGCCGATCCGTCGTGAGCGCCAGAGCTTGTTGGGAGGACAGTCGGCCAGGTCGGTCCGATGGCCTTCGCGGGTGTGGATGACCATCCAACCGGCGCCCCGGGCGGCCGCCAGCACCTTGGCGGTGGGCTCGAGACCGGCCCGGGTCAGGTCGAGGTCGTAGCCCATGGTGTCGACGTAGCCGCCAGGACCGCAGAAGTCGGTCTGCCAGTCGATGAGGATCATCGCCGTCCGGTCCGGGTCGATGGACCCGTCGTAGGGCCACGGGTAGGGATCGGCATCGACGGTCGTGCGCATCAGGGCACCTCCACTGGTGGGTTCGGGATCGAATCGGGACGGGGTGCAGCCGCCTCGGCCGGCGGCGTCGCGAGGAGGTCGAGCAGCTCCGCGCTGGTGGCGAGGGCTCCGAAGATCCCGCCCGACATCGTCACGCTCGAGAGGGCGGCCGCCCCGGTGACCGGGTCGAATGGGGCCACGGCATCGGTGACCACCATGCACTCGTAGCCACGGTCGTTGGCCGCCCGCAGCGTCGAGTCGACCGGAGCCTCGGCGCCGAAGCCGGTGAGGACGAGGTGGTCGACTCCCGCCGACCGCAGCCGCCCGTCGAGCGGGCTGCCGGTGAACCCGTTGATGCCGGCGGCGTCGACGACCTGGTCGAAGATCGCGGTCGTGGCGCACAGCTCCCAACCCGGACTCTCGCGGGCGGGGGGTAGCCCGATCCGGTGCTGCGCGGCGGTGGCGGCGGCGTGGCGGACGGCGACGACCGAGCCGCCGACCCGGCGGACGGCCACGGCCAGGCGTTCGATCGTGGCGAGCACGAGGTCGGCACCGACCGACCGCTGCACCCAGGCCGGCTGGGCCCCGACCACGACCAGCGCCAGCCGGTTCCCGACGACGACGCCGTCGTAGGGCCACGGGTAGGGATTCGATCCCTGGAGCCGGCGAGCGCCGGCCCCAGGGATCCCGTCCGTCGTCACGACTTGGGCAGCTCGCCGACGACGCCCTTGACGAACTTGGTGTTCTGGGCCTCGACGGTCGCATAGTCCGGGGTGCCGGCGGGGAAGAGCACCGAGCCGTCCTGGGCGTAGACCGGTCCCGAGAAGGGCGAGCCCGTGGTCGAGATCAGCTGCTTGGCCGTCGCGACCTTCGCCTTCACCGAGTCCGGCACGGAGGCCCCGTACTTGGAGGAGATGAACGGGTTGGCGCCTTCCTTGAGGCCGGCCCGGTAGTTGGCGTTGTACTTGCTGCCCACGAAGTCACCGGCGACGGCCGTCTTGACGATGTCGCTGTACAGGTCACCCCAGGCCCACTCGGAGCCGGCGATCCAGCCCTTGGGAGCCAGCGCCGAGGCATCGGCGTGGTAGCCGACCGTCATCGCTCCGGCCGCCTCGGCGGCCTTGATGATCGTGGCCTGGCAGTCCTGGTGCTGGGTGAGGACGTCGACGCCCTGACCGAGGAGGCTCTTGGCCGCATCAGCCTGCTTGGCCGGGTCGCACCAGGACGACGTCGCCACCGTGATCGTCTGCACCCCCGGGTTCACCGACTGGGCACCGAGCTCGAAGGCGTTGATGTTGGCGATCGTCTGGGGGATCGGGAAGGCGTAGACGTAGCCCAGCTTGTTCGTCTTCGTCATCGAGCCGGCGACGATCCCGGCCAGGTACACCGGCTCGTAGACCGTCCCGAAGTAGGTGCCGAGGTTCTTCGGCATCGTGCCGTCGACGAAGCCGCCCTGGTGGACGACGACCACGTCCGGATGGGCCGCCGCCACCTTCTTGGCCGCGTCGAGATGGCCGTAGCTGGTGGCGAAGATGACCTTGGCCCCCTTGGCGATCATGGCCTCCATCGGCCGCGTCGCCTCATCCGATTCGGGCACGTTCTCGGCGGTGAGCACCTCGATGCCAGGGAACTCCTTGGCCAGCGCCTGGGAGCCGTCGTAGGCGGCCTGGTTGTAGCCGTAGTCGTCCTTCGACCCGACGAAGATGAAGCCGACCTTGGTGGTTCCCTTGCCTGGCGTCGCATCCGAGCTGCTGCTCGCGTTCGAGCCCGTGCTACCGCCGTTGCTGCCGCAAGCGGCCCCGAGCAAGGCCAGCACCACGGCCAGACCGAGCAGACGAATCGTGCGGAACTTCAAGGGAATCTCCTTGTTCTGGGTTTTCGGGAACTGGGTGAACGGGCGCGCCTGCCCGATCGCCGTCCGACGTCGTGACGTTGAAGGAGGGAATGTCGGGCGGTGTCCTCAGACGGGTGCCATGTCGAACACCTTCTTGAGTCCTTCTGGGGCCT
>DASXLH010000147.1:0-5524 GCA_036496335.1 Acidimicrobiales bacterium | reverse complement strand
ACCCTTCCTGCATCTCTGGTCCTTGGCCATCGAGGGACAGTTCTACGTGCTCTGGCCGCTGGCGCTGGCCGCCACCCTGCGGTGCACCACCATGGCGAAGGCCTGGCTGCTCACGCTGGCCGGGGCGGCGATCTCGCTGTGGGCCATGGCCCACATGGCCGACATCACCACCATCGACCGCGTCTACTACGGCACCGACACCCGGGCCTTCGGGCTGCTCCTGGGCGCCGCTCTCGCCTTCCTCTGGGGACCAGGGCGGCTCCAGTCCGAGCGAGCGGCGACGGCGCGTCACATCCTGGACGTGATCGCCGGGGTCGCGCTGCTGGCACTGGTGTGGCAGTTCATCCATCGCAGCGAGTTCGACGGCTGGACCTTCCCGTGGGGCCTGCTCTGGGTGGACGGGCTGACGCTGGCGATCGTCGTGACGGCGGTCGTTCCGGGGACGGCAGTCGGTCGGGTCCTCGGCCTGGGACCCATGGCTGCCCTGGGTCGTCGCTCGTACTCGCTCTACCTCTGGCACTGGCCGGTGATCGTGCTGCTGCGCCCGGGCGACACCGCCCTCAGCGGCCCGTCCTTGACAGCGCTGCGGATCGTGCTGATCGTCGGGCTGGCCGAGCTGTCCTACCGCCTGGTCGAGCTCCGCCGACAGCCCCGACGGTCGACCCAGCCCGAGGCTGCCCGTCGCCGCGCCCTCGGCGTGATGGGGCGAACACCGGCCTGGTCGCTCACGGCGGTGATCGTCGGCATCGCGTTGGTGCTGACAGGATTCGTGACGCTCCACTCCCCTCATCCGTCGACCGCCTCGGCGCAGGACCTCCCCGAGACCGTGCCGATGCCGATATCGGCGACGAACGAGACGCCGACCACCGCCCCGACCCCTTCCACGACGACGATCACGACGCCGACCGTCGTCTCCACGACCGATCCCACCGCTCCCCCGCCCCCGGCCCGCCCGCCCGGGCGGGACCTCACGCCGGTCTCCGTCGTGGGCGATTCGGTCACGTTGGGGGCGCAGCCCGAGCTCGAGGCCCGCTTCGTCACCGCCGCGGTCGACGCCAAGGTCAGCCGACAGTTCAACGAGACGCTGTCGCTCGTCCGCGACCTCGCCGCCCGCAGCTTGCTGGCGTCGACGGTGGTGGTGCAGGTCGGCAACAACGGCCCGATCCCAGCATCCGATCTCCAGAGGTTGTTGGAGGCCGTGGGCCCTCGCCGTCTCGTCCTGGTCACCGTCGAGGTCCCCCGCCCGTGGGAGGGCGAGGTGAACGACACCCTGCACGACTTCGTCCGCCGGACCCCGGAGGTCGGCCTCGCCGACTGGGAGACCGTGGCGGCCAGCGAGCCAGGTCTGCTCGAGCCCGACCAGTTGCACCTCACCGCGGGCGGCGCCAGGCGCTACGTCGACGTGATCCAACAAGCCGTCGACCAGAACTGAGACAGGCTCCAACCCAAATCGAGGAACCTCTCACTTTTGGGTTGCAAGTTCCCGCGGGGTGGTGTTACACGGTCTCTGTCGCCCCGACGTCACGAAGGAGGGTTCCGATGCTGATGCGCACCGATCCGTTCCGCGAATTCGACCGTCTGGCCGATCAGATGCTGGGGACATGGCCTCGTCCGTGACCATGTCGGCGCTGCCCTTCGACGACAACGACGCTCCCCTCTATGGCGTCGGCCAGGTGGCGGAGATGCTCGGCGTGCAGCCGGCTTTTCTCCGCCGCCTCGACGTCGAGGGCGTCGTGCAGCCGTCGCGGTCCGACGGAGGGCAGCGCCGCTACAGCCGCACCGAGGTGCTCTTGATCCAACGCGTGTCGGAGATGGCGGACCGCGGCATGACCCTGGTGGGCATCCGGCGGATCCTGGAGCTCGAAGCTCAGGTCACCGATCTCGAGCAGGAGCTCTCCGACCTTCGCGGCCTGCATCCCGACAGCTAGGCCGGTGTCCGTAGATGGGAGAGAGACCGGGCTTCGACGCGCCCGAGGGGAGGTTTCCGTGGAACCTGAAGACTTCATCGCACGGTGGACCGGGAGCGGCCAGCTCGCTCTGGTCGGGGAGTTCGACTCCTTCTGCGTCCCGACCTTCGAGGCGGCCATCGCCGATCGGGACGTGCCGAACGAGCTGGTCGTGGATCTGAGCGGTCTGACCTTCATCGACGCCGGTGGCCTCGGCGCCCTCGTCCACCTCAACCGGCGGCGGCACGCCGTCGGCGCCCCACTGATCCTGACCGGCTGCCCCCAGGGCGTCCGGAGGCTCTTCGCCATCACCCAGCTCGACGAGCTCCTGGAGATCCAGTCCGCCCCGCTGCCCGCCACCTGACAGGTACCTCTCGACTGGAGCGATCAGAGATAGCGGCGCTTGACGAGCCAGCGGTAGCAGCCGAAGCCCCACAGCGGGGGCAGGTAGAAGCTGGTGAAGCGGTAGGCCAGGGCCGCGGCGGCGGCCGTCTCGACCGACAGACCGGCGGCGGTGAGGCCATAGGTGAGGCCCGCTTCGCTGACCCCGATGCCGCCGGGGACCGGCAGCAGCCCGGCGAAGAGGCTGACCACGGTGTTGATGAGGAGGATCTCGCCGAGGGGTACCTGCTCGCCGAAGGCGTAGACGCAGGTCGACAGGGCCACGCCGAAGAGCACCTGTGCCGCAAGGTTTCCGCCGAACAGCTGCACCAGCTTCCGGGGCTGGCGCAACACCCGCAGGGCGGTGCCCGCCTCGCGGACGACCGTCACGATCCGCCGTCGGACGGACGGGATCAGCAGGGCCACGATGCCCGAGACCACCGCCACCCCCACCACGATCAGGACCAGGGTGAGCGCGCCGCTCAGGTCCTCGAGGTTGTCGGAGAGCCCCAGGTGGACGTCGGCCAGGCCGAACAGCGTCAGGAACAGGGCGATCTGCACCACGAAGCCCGACACCGAGTCGATGGCACCGGCCGACACAGCCGTGGTGGGCTTGATGCCGAGACGCTCGAAGAAGCGGACGTTGACGGCCACCCGGGCGGCGGTGCTCGGGATGGCGAGGTTCACGTAGCAGATGGCGAACTGCAGGGCGGTGAGGGGCCCGAGCGGCAGCGGTGCCTCCAGCGAGCCCATGGTGCTGATGGCGGACGGCACTCTCGGCAGCTGAGCCAGGAGCAGCGCGAACGCCAGCCACCACCAGCTGGCGTGGCTCAACTCGTCCCAGAAGGTGGCCAGATCGAGCTGACCCAGCAGCCCGACCAGCGTGATGGCGGCGATCACCACCAGGCCGAGGTTGACGAGCGAGCCGACCGTGACCCGGCGAAGCTTCTCGAGGGGCTGCTCCGGGGCGCCGACGGCCTCGCTCATCCGGGCGCGGACGCCGTCGAGGTCGATCTTGCGATGCCGTAGCGCCGCCAGCACGGCAGGCGGCATGGCCGCCTCCTGGACGTAGGGCAGCACCTCCAGGAAGCCCTCGTCACCGACGGTGCGGCGGCAGAGCCCGGCTGCCTCGTCCTCACCGAGGAGCAGGGCCGACAGGGCCAGTGCCTGAGCGAGATCACCGAGCAGATCCGCGGGTGCCTGGATCAGGGAGGCGGCCGAGAAGTCGGCCAGGCCCAGGCTCCCGTCAGGGCGAAGGGCCGAGCGGTCGAGGTCGAGCCAGCGGAAGGCGAGCCCGGCCCGGTGGAGGGTGCCGAGCTCCTGCCACAGCGAGGCCACCCCCGCCTCGTCCACGACCGGCAGCGGCTCCTCGAGCGGTTCGCCCTCGGGACGGACGACGACCAGCGCATCCCCGCCGCCGGCGCTGCCGGCCCTCACGAGCACGGGTACCCGCAGTCCGGCCCGGTCGGCCAACAGGGTCATGAAGCCCTCGTGCTCAACCAGCTCGGCCCGGCTGAGGCGGGCCGTCCGGTAGCTCCCCCGGTACCAGGCCGCCCGCCACAAGCTGGTGAGGAGCTGACCGTCCCAGGCGTCGCGCCCGTAGACCTTGATCGCCAGCGGACCGTGGTCGTCCCGCCCGACGAACCGGACGACGCCCTGCACCGCGACCGGAACCGGTTCGAGCTCGCGGGCCTCGATCCCGAGCTCACGAAGGGCGGCCAGGATGCGGGACGTCGTGGGTCGCCCACCCGGCGAGCCGACCACCAGGTGCACGAGGGCCGAGGCGAGCAGGCCGAGGGCGATGGCAGCCATACCGCCGGAGATCAGCGACATGCCGAGGAACAGCACCGCGGTCAGCTGGCCGAAGACGATCCAGCGCCCGAAGTAGCGCCACGGACGGCTCAGGTGGGGCGACGCCGTCGAGATGGCCGCCACGGTGAGCACCACCAGGACCGGAGGGAACGACGGGGGCCCGTGGGTCGAGGTCAGGTCCCGAAGTCCCCGCCAGCCGACGTCGGTGGCCAGGTTGGCGGTGACCAGGGCCAGCACCAGCGAGGTGATGGCCGCGGCCACGAGGTCGCGGGTGAGGCTGAAGCGCAGGCGGACGACGGAGGCGACGAGCAGGACCGCCGTCCAGGCGACCGGCGTCCACAACAGGAGCAGCCACAGCGCGTCGAAGAGGTTGGGGAACGACGCCAACAGCTCGGAGACCTGCTGGTCGATGTTGGCGCCGATGTGCGAGAGGGCCGCCACCAGCACCAGCGAGGTGAACGACAGCATCACCAGTGCGATGTCGGTGGGTCGCCGGCTCCTCGGCTCGTTCCGGTTCGAGGCGAAGAGCTGAACGCCCCGTTCGATGCGGGTCCACGACAGCCGGGCCAGGTCCTCGGTCCCGGCCACCGCGGCGGAGTCCTCATCCTCAGCCCCCGTGACCTCCACCTTCGGCCCGTCTCGAGGGGCTGGAGAGATGTCGGTCATCGGCTCCCTTGGCGAGGACGCGGACGGATCCCGTCGAGCATGTGTCGACATCTTCATCCGACCATGCGGCGCCGAAGGGGATCCCTGAGAGGCGCTCGGTCGTCACGGAGGCGCGCTGGCGGCCGGCGGCTCGTCCATCGACTGGCGCACCGCCACGATGGGGCCGTCCGGGATCTGGATGAACCCCCGATATGGTCGATCCAGGTCGAAGATCACGAGCAGCATGATCGTGACCAGACCGGCCACCACCAGGGCCATGAGCAGGCCTCGGTCATGGGCGCCGAGGAACATGCTCAGCACGGCGAGGGCGAGGGCGCTGGCGAGGATCTGGAGCCACAGCACCGGTGCCGGGATGCGATTCTCGAGCGCGGCGACGCGGGTGGTGTGGGCGTCGATCATCTCGTTGAGGGTCTCGACGTACAGACGAGGGGCACTGGCGGTCGGCGCGGCGTTGAGCGCGTCCCCGGCGAGCGCCCACAGGCGGTTCTGGAGGTCCACCGACTCCTTCGAGGCGGCCACGAACTTGGCTGAGTCGGGCACTGAGTCGGACAGCGCGATGCGGGCGTCGCCGTAGCGCTTGAGGAGCTCGAGCGATTCGGTCCGCATGGGTTCGGCCAGCGTCTGGGCGCGGAGGTAGGTGGTGCCGATGGCGTTCGCCTCCAGGACGACCGCCGCCCGTCTCGCCTCGTACCGCCCGACGGCCATCGTCAAGCCGAAGG
>DASXLH010000146.1:0-21937 GCA_036496335.1 Acidimicrobiales bacterium | reverse complement strand
TGTTCGGGCGGACTCCGGCGGCGGCCGTGCTGCACCCGTACGCCGAGTTGGTGAAGCCGGGGGTCCGCTTCGTGCAGACCACGGTGCGCTCGATCGATCCGGCCGCTCGCCGGGTGGAGACCGACGCCGGGCCGTTCGAGGCCGACGTCATGGTGCTGGCGCTCGGGGCCGACCTCGACCCGTCGGCCACGCCCGGGCTGGTGGAGGCGGGTCACGAGTTCTACACGCTGGCCGGCGCGTTCCGGCTCCGTGACGTCCTGGAGGACTTCGACGGGGGCCGGGTGATCGTGGGTGTGACCTCCACCCCGTTCAAGTGCCCGCCGGCGCCGAGCGAGACGGCGCTCATGCTGCACGACTTCCTCATCGAGCGGGGCCGCCGCGACCGGTCGACGATCGACCTCGTCATGCCGCTGGGCGTGCCCATCCCGCCGTCCCCAGAAGCCTCGGCCCGGCTGGTCGAGGCCTTTGCCGAGCGCGGCATCGGCTGGCACCCGGGGCAGCTGATCACCGAGCTCGATCCCGCCGCGAAGGTGGCTCGCCTCGCTGGCGGCGGCTCGATGCCCTTCGACCTCTTCCTCGGCGTTCCCCGGCATCGGGTGCCAGTGGTGGTGCAGGAGTCCGGGCTCTGCGTCGACGGCTGGGTCCCCGTCGACCCGCTCACCCTGAAGACGAGCGTCCCCGGCGTGTATGCGGTAGGCGACGTCACCAGCGTCGGCACGCCGAAGGCGGGCGTGTTCGCCGAAGGGCAGGCGGCGGTGGTGGCCGATGCGATCATCGCCGAGGCTCGCGGTGCCGGGCGGTCCGGGGCGTATGACGGACGCGGCATCTGCTACCTGGAGTTCGGCGACGACCAGGTGGCGCGGGTGGAGGTCACCTTCGTGAGCGGCCAGGCCCCGATCGGAAGCTTCGACGGACCCTCCGACAGCATCGCCCGCAACAAGGCCGAGTTCGGGAGCGTACGGGCCCGGCGATGGTTCGGCCGGGAGTGGTCCACCCGCTGAGGCGCCGAGCCCGGCCGGTTGCCCGTTGGCTTTCGGCCCTGCCATCATCCGCTCCTAGGACTCGAGCGAGTAGCTCGGACGTTGGAGCAGAAGAAGTCTCCGGTTTCGGCGCCAATGCGCCGAAACGGGGCACTGTGTTCATTGGGAGCGTCGCCTATCGGCTCGGCTCCCTAGCCGGGAGGGCCGATGGTCGCTGGACGGTACGACGCGATCGTGGTGGGGGCCCGGTGCGCGGGTTCTCCGACGGCCATGCTCCTGGCCCGCAAGGGCTACGACGTCCTGCTGGTCGACCGGTCGACCTTTCCGAGCGACACGGTCTCCACCCACGTCGTGCATCCCACCGGAGCAGCCGCCCTGCAGCGCTGGGTCTGCTCGATCGACTGGTCGCGACCGGTTGCCCGCCCATCCACACCTACGCCTTCGATTTCGGTCCCTTCACCCTGGCCGGCTCACCGGGGACCCCCGAGTCGCCGGTGTCGTTCTGCCCCCGCCGGACCGCGCTCGACAAGCTCCTCGTCGACGCGTCGGGCGAAGCCGGAGCTGAGATCCGGGAAGGCTTCACCGTCGACGAGATCCTGTTGGAGGAAGGCCGCGTCACCGGCATCCGCGGCCATGCGCAGGGCGGTGGCCCCGTCACCGAGCAGGCGCCGATCGTGATCGGCGCCGACGGCCGGTACTCGACCGTCGCCAACGCGGTCGAGCCGGCGCGGTACAACGAGCGGCCGCCGTTGCTGAGCGGCTACTACACCTATTGGAGCGGCCTGCCTATGGAAGGCCGCTTCGAGACCTATGCCCGGGACCACCGCGGCTGGGCGGCGGCACCCACCAACGACGGCCTGACCATGGTGGTCGGAGGCTGGCCCTACGCCGAGCACGAGGCCAACAGGCACGACGTCGAGGGGACGTACATGGCGATGTTCGACGCCGCGCCTGCCTTTGCCGAGCGGATTCGTTCGGCCACCCGCGAAGCTCGCTTCGCCGGCACGGCCGTGGAGAACTACTTCCGCCGGCCGTTCGGCCCGGGGTGGGCCCTCGTCGGCGATGCCGGTTACAACCGGGACTTCATCACCGCCCAAGGGATCAGTGACGCCTTCTGCGACGCCGAGCTGTGCACCACCGCCGTCGATGAATCCCTCAGCGGCGCCCGCTCCCACGACGCCGCCATGGCCGCCTACCAGTCGGCTCGGGACGAGCGGGTGCTGCCGGTGTTCGAGTTCACCTGCCAACTGGCGATGCTCGAGCCCCCGCCGCCCGATCTTCAGCAGCTGCTCGGGGCCGTGCACGGCAACCAGGATGCGATGGACAGCTTCGCCCGCCTCAACGCGGGTGTGACGTCCCCAGCGGAGTTCTTCGCACCAGAGAACGTCGGACGCATCTTCGAGGCCGCGGCGGCACGGGGATAGGGCACCGGGACCGGTCGACACCGGCGTCAGGCCTGGACGGCCGCGCCCCGGGCGAGGAGCTCGTCGATCTCGACGGGCGTGCAGCCGCTCTCCCGGAGCACCTCCACGGTGTGCTCGCCGATCCGTGGCGGGTGGGCGACCACGTCGTCGGCCGCCGGCTCGAACCGGAGTGGACCGCGGACCCGGTGGTAGGCGCCCACCGTCGGGTGCTGCTGGGTCGAGATCATCTCGACCGCACGCAGGTGCGGGTCGTCGAGGAGGTCGGCGGGTGACTGCATCGGCATCGCCGGGACGTCCCGCTCGTGGAAGGCCGCCAGCCACTCGGCCGTGGTGCGACCGGGCAGCACGCCGGCGATCAGCGCGTAGAGCTCGACCGAGTGGGCGGTGCGGGCGGCGTGGTCGGCGAAGCGGATGTCGTCGGCGAGCTCGGGCCGCCCGGCGATGTCGAAGAAGACCCGCCAGTGCTTGTCGTCGTAGAACATCACCGACATCCAGCCGTCGGCGGTGCGCAGCGGGCGCCGGTCGGGGGCCATGACCCGCTCGTAGTACTGATCGCCCATCGGCGGCTCGAAGGTGAGCCCGTACAGGTGCTCGAGCAGGGTGAACGAGACCAACGTCTCGAACATCGGCACCTCCACGGACCGGGCTACGCCGGTGCGCTCCCGCTCGAAGAGGGCGGAGGCGATGGCCCCGAAGGCCAGCAGCCCGGTGACCTTGTCGGCCACGATCGACCGCACCGAGTCGGGCTGGTCGCTGTTGACCGATTGGGCCGCCGCCAGCCCCGAGGCGGCCTGGATGACGTCGTCGTAGGCGGGGAGGTCGCGGTACGGGCCCTCCGAGCCGAACCCCACCACCGCGCAGTGCACCGCCCCGGGGTTGATGATCCGCACCGAGGCGGCGTCGACACCGAGCCGGGCGGCCGCCGCCGGTCGCATGTTGTGGATCACCACGTCGGCCCGCTCGACCAATCGGACCAGTGCCCGCCCGGCCCCGGGGTCCTTCAGGTCGAGAGCGATGCTGCGCTTGTTGCGGCCGATGGCCATGTGCACGGCGGCCATCGACGGGATCGGGCTGGGACCGGCCCGGCGCACGGTGTCGCCCCCGGGCGGCTCCACCTTGACGACGTCGGCACCCAGGTCGGCCAGCTGCAGGGTGGCGTACGGGCCGGAGGCGACGGCGGTGAGATCGAGCACCCGGATCCCCGTGAGGGGCCCGGTCATGCCAACAGCGCCCGGATCGCCTCCGGGTCGAGGTCGGCTTCGTTGATGCTCACGCGGTCGGCGACGCCCTTCCAGCGTGTCGCCATGGCCGCCGACAGCCGGTCGTACGGGGCGACCACGGCGAAGGCGTCGAGCACGTCGTCGTCGATGCAGGCGCCCATCTCGTCCCACTCCCCTCGCAGCGTCATGGCGTGCAAGGTGTCCTGCAACGGGCCCCACCCGTGGAGCTCGAGCACCGGGCGGTAGGCCGGGGTCGAGGCGTAGAAGGCGATCCGCCGCCGGGCGACGTCGCGGGCGGCGTCGAGCTCCCGCTCATCGCGACCGGTGACCACGAACGGGCCCACCTTGAGCTCGATGTCGGAACGTTCCCGCCCGGCGAGTGCCAACCCTCGCTCGAGGGCCGGGATGGTGACCTCCCGCACGTAGGGCTCGGTGGTGAAGCCGTGGGCGATGAAGCCGTCGGCCACCTCGCCGGCGACGACGGTCATGCCCTCGTTGACGCCGGCCAGCACCACCCGGGGCGGCCCGAAGCCGGTCGGGCCGGGGTTGAACATCGGCGTCATCAGGGTGTGGCGGTAGAACTCGCCCTCGAACTTCAACGGCACCCCGTCGTTCCACGACGCCCAGATGGCCCGGAGGGCGAGGACGTACTCGCGCATCCGCTTGGCCGGCTGGGACCAGGGCATCGAGAACCGGCGGGTGACGTGGGCCTTGATCTGGCTGCCGAGCCCGAGCGAGAACCGGCCGCCCGAGTACGTCTGGAGGTCGTGGGCTGTCTGCGCCAGGGTCATGGGGCTGCGGGCGAAGGCGATGGCGATCCCGGTGCCGAGCTCGACCCGGGTGGTGGCGGCCGCCGCCAGCACGAGGGGCAGGAACGGATCCCGGCTGACCTCGCCCAGCCAGAGCCCGTCGAAGCCGCGCTCCTCGGCTGCCCGGGCCGATCGGCCGGCCGAGGCGATGTCGGTCGGATCGACGGCGAAACCGGTGTCGAGCTTCACCACCGACTCGTCGCGGTAGGGAGTTGCCGTCGGGTCGAGGGCGGGTGCGGCATGGCCGCGGAGCGTAGCCATCCGAGGTCGGCCCGGCCGGGGTGGGAGGGCGGCAGGCGTCAGGGGCGGGTGCGGTAGTGGACGTGCACGACGCCGTTGGCGAACCGACGCCCATCGAGGAGCTCGAGGTTCAACCTCACGCCGTCGGGGAGGGCCGGGTTGCCGCCACCGACGATGACCGGATTGAGGAGGAGGTGGATCTCGTCGACCAGCCCGGCCCTCAGGGCGGAGGCGGTGAGGTCGGGACCCCCGACCGAGATCGGACGGTCGGCGGCCTCCTTCATCCGCTTGACGGCGTCGGGATCGAAGGCGGGCTGGATCCGGGTCCGGGCGCTCCCCGGCTCTCGGAGGGTGGTGGAGTACACGACCTTGTCGGCGGCCTGCCAGATGCGGGCGTAGTCGAGTACCACCTCGGGTTCGTCGCCGGAAGTCGGCGCCGTCTCCCAGTAGACCATCGTCTCGTACATCCGGCGCCCGAGCAGGTAGGTGCCGACCTCGCGCTCGAGGTCGTTGACGAAGGCGTGCACCTCCTCGTCGGGGGCGGCCCAGTCGAAGTTCCCGTCGGTGTCGGCGACGTAGCCGTCGAGCGAGGTGATCGCCGAGTAGATGAGTGGGCTCATCGCAAGCTGACCTCCGGTTCGTCCGTCAGATCTCGGGTACGAGCTCGCGCACCCGGGTCAGGAAGCGGGATCGCTCGTGGTCGCCGAGCAGGGCCGACACGGACCGGTCGAGCTGGTCGAGATCGACCGAGCCGGCGGCGGCCATGGTGGCGACGTCGACGGCGTCCTTCGGCCGGGCGAAGAACGTCTTGAACACGGCCAGGTCGGAGCAGGACAGCACCGGCAGGTCGGCGACGCCGGCGAACGGCACGTGACGCCGGTTGGCCTCGGCCCGGTCGTGGAAGGGGTGGTTCGACAGGAACACGTCGACCGGCGTGTCGCCCCACCAGAGCCGGGCCTGCCCGTCCCGGCGCAGCTGGGCCGCTTGCTCGTCGCTCGCCTGGAGGTCGTCCTGCAGGGCCAGGAGCAGCTCGTCGAGACGGTCGACGCCGACGAACACGTTCAGGTCGATGTCGCGGGTGGCCCGCGGCTCGGCGGTGCAGAAGGCGAGGGCCAGCGCCCCGCCGAAGGCGTGAGCCAGGTGGGCAGCGTCGAGGCGCTCGTGGAGGACCACGATGCGTTGGGCCAGGGTGAGGACCATCACGCCACCAGGTCGCGCACCACCGGGAAGCGCAGCTCGCCGGGGGCCCGCTGGGGGAGGTGCTCGGCCAGGTCGAGGAGGTCCTCGAGGGCCCGGCCGTTGGCGACCGGATCGATCCAGGGCGGATCGAGGGTGGCGCCCAGCTCGAGGGTGGCGCCGGTGGCGGCGAGCAGGCGAGCCAGCGTGTCGACCCGGGGCACCCGTGCCCCCTGCTCGTAGAGGCAGACCGCCGCGGCCGAGGTGCCGGCCCGCTGGGCCAGCTGGCGCTGGCTGAGGCCGGCTCCCTGGCGGCGGCGGGCGATGAGGGTGGCCACGTCCATCGACGTCATGTTATCGGATCAGATAACAGACGCTGCCCATGTCACGGGGTCCGTCCCGAACCAGGTGCAGGCGGCGCCAGTTTCTGGCGTCTCCTGCACCAACTTCGGGATGGTGACCAGGTCGGCGGTTGGGTCAGAGACCACCGACGGCGGGGGTGAACCGGGCCAGGTAGGAGGTGAGCTGGGCGTCGAGGCCGGTCAGGAGGAGGACGCCCAGCACGACCAGCAGGAGGCCGGCCACCCGCTCGAGCCGTGGTCCGGCCCGCCGGGCCCAGGCCGCCAGCCCGGGCCACGAGGCCAGTCCCAGCGAGGCCAAGAGGAAGGGCACGCCGATGCCGAGGGCGTAGCTCATCAGCAGGAGGCCGCCCTGGACCGGCCGGTGCGAATGGGCCGCCACCACCAGGGCCGCTCCCAGGAGCGGGCCGACGCAGGGGCTCCAGGCGGCCCCGAAGGCGACGCCGACCACGAACGGTCGGGCCGGTCCCCCCACTTTGGGGAGGGTGGTGACGAGCCTCCGCTCCCGGCTGAGGGGTCCGCGCACGACGCCCAGCAGGGCCAGACCGAACACGATGATCAACACGCCGCCGACCCGCTGGACCACGTCTTCGACGGAGCCGAGCGACCGACCGAGGAGCCCGGCCAACACCCCGAACGAGGCGAACACCGCCGCGAAACCGGCGACGAAGATGGCGGTGGCGGCCACGGTCTTCGACGGATCGTGCGCATCCGCCGTCTCGCCCACCACGATGCCGAGGTAGGCGGGCACGAGCGGCACCACGCACGGCGCCAGGAAGGACGCCACCCCGGCCCCGAACAGGGCGATGTAGTCGCCCACCACGGCGGCGGTCAGCCTCCGAACGTGAAGGCGTAGGCCTGGAGGCCGGGACCGGCGGCGGTGACCCGCAGCGTGTGCTCACCGTCGGACGGATCCGCGACGAGCGAGTAGAGATCGGCGTCGCTGACCGTGACGTGGGTCGCCGGTCGGTCGTCGACCTGCACGCTGACGTCGACGGGCTGGCCGGCGGCGGTGGCCAGGACGAGGTTGACCTGGCCGGCGACGTAGTGCAGCACGATGGTCGAGCCGGCCGCGGCGGACTGCACGTACTCGTCCGACACGACCCACGGGCCCTGCAGCGCATGGTCGTTGAGCGCCAGGGCGGCCGGGGCGGTGAACGTCGCCGGGCCGTCGGCCAGCGGCTGTGGAGAGGCATAGCCTTCGGCACCGCGGGCCGAGCCGATGTAGGTCTCCGGCGTGATGGTCGACGGACCGTCGATACCGCCCTCCCGATGGCCGACGACGGCGCGCGGGGCCGAAGCCGGCACGCCGAGGAGCTTGCGGATGGTGTCCTCGGTGGCGCTGTAGCCACCTTCGCCGAAGTGCACGTCGGCTTCGTGCCCGGAACGGTCGAAGATGTAGTCCGCCGGCCAGTACTGGTTGCCGAACGCGTTCCAGATGGTCATGTCGTCGTCGAGGGCGACGGGATAGTCCACGCCGAGGTCCTTGACGGCCCGCTCCACGTTGGCGTGGTCCTTCTCGAAGGTGAACTCAGGGGAGTGGACCCCGATGACGACCAGGCCGTCGTCCTTGTAGGCGTCGTACCACGAGCGGACGTAGGGGATGGTGCGGACGCAGTTCACGCACGAGTAGGTCCAGAAGTCGTAGACCACCACCTTGCCGGCCAGCGAAGCCGGGGTGAGGGGCGGCGAGTTGATCCAGCCCTTGGCCTCGAGGGCCGGGGCGGTGCTGCCGTTGCCGGCCGCGTCAGCCCCGCCGAGCGCCGCCGGGTTGGTGTGGGCGGCCACGAGCACGGCCACGCCGGCCAGGACCACCAACCCGATCGCACCGACGAGGTAGCGCCGGCGACCCATGGGCTCAGTATCCCGCCGCGACCGCCGGCCCCGGTGTCAGGGTCCGGCGGGCTCAGCCTCGCTCACGGCATCGGGACGACCCGGCTCAGGCGAGCACGGAGCCGCCGGCGACATCGAGGACCACGCCGGTGATCCAGGAGGCGGAGTCGGCGACGAGGAACAACACGGCCTCGGCGACGTCGTCAGGCGTGCCGAGCCGGGCGATCGGGTGCTGACCTCGGAGCATCTCCTGGACGTCCGGTGGGATCTCGACGAGGTTGCGGTCGGTGAGGATCGTCTCCGGTGAGACGCAGTTGGCCCGGATGCCGGCCGAGCCGACCTGGAGGGCCAGGGCCCGGGTGAACTGCTCGATGCCGGCCTTGGCGGCCACGTAGGCGATCGGTGACATCGCCGTCGGCCGTCGGCTGGCGGCCGACGACATCGTGACGATCGCCCCACGACGGCGCTGCTTCATGCCCGGCAGCAGGCTCTTGACCGTGAGGAAGGTGGCGGTCAGGTTGGCGTCGACCGAGGTCCTCCAGTCCTCCTCGCTGAGGTCCTCTACGGGCCCGGGGCGTACAGGGCTCCCGCCAGCGTTGGCCACGAGGATGTCGACGGGCCCGAGGGTGGCCTCGATCCGCTCCCGCATGGCTTCGATCTGGACGAGATCGGTCAGATCCGCGGCCAGGCCTTCAGCCGTCCCGCCGGCCTGCCTGATCCGGGCCGTGACGGCCTCGAGGGCGGGCCGGTCCCGTCCGTGCACCGCCACTCGGGCGCCCTCGGCCGCCAGCCGTGCCGCGATGGCCGCGCCGATGCCACGGGAGCTGCCGGTGACCAGAGCCACTTGGTCCTGGAGCTTGCTCATGGGGATGTCCTTCCTCGGAGCCCGACACCGTGCATCGAATCACCGGCGGTGTCCGACGCCCGACTCCGTTCATGTTCCTCGTCGGCTCTGCCCCGCCTGGCGGAGCGGATCCGACACAGAAGATCAGGTCGGTGTGACTGCGCCGGCCCGCGGCTGGAACCGTCCGACGGCGACGGTGGCCACGTAGGCGGTGGCGACCAGGGCGATGACGCTGAAGCTGGGGGGCAGGCGGGGCACGGCATAGCTGAGCGCCAACCCTCCCCACATGGCCCCGACGGCGATGGCCGAGGCCAGGGCGAGTCCCCGCCACGGCCGGGCCGTCAGGCGCATGGCGATGCCGGCCGGGCCGGCCAGCAGGCCGAGGATCAGCAACGCCCCCACCGCCTGGGTCGCCTCGGCGGCGGTGGCGCCGACCAATGCCAGGAAGACGAGACCGACAGCCCGGACGGGGACGCCACGGGCGGCGGCGACGGCCTCGTCGATGCTGGCGAAGAGGAGGGGCCGGGCGATGAGGCCGGTCACGACCACCACGCCGGCGGCGACCAGCACGGCGGTCCGGACGGCCGGCGTGCCGAGTCCGTAGATGGAGCCGAACAGGACGTTGACCCCCGCCGTTCCCTGTCCCGAGCTGTGCCCGGAGGTGAAGATCGATAGAGCGAGGACACCGATGCCGAGGAGCCAGGCGAAGGTGGCCCCGACGGTGACGTCGTCGGCCCGTCCGCGGGGACCCATCGTGCCGAGCAGGAGGGCGACGCCGATGGTGGCCACGAACAACCCGACCCGAGCGTCGAGGCCCAGGGTGAGGGCGACGAGCGCGCCGGTGAAGGCGACGTGACTGAGGGCGTCGGCGGTGAAGACCTGGCTGCGCAGGACGAGGAAGTAGCCGACCATGCCGGCGGCGGCGGCGATGGCGGTGCCGGCCACCAACCCGTTCCGGATGAAGTCGTGCCCGAGCATGTGGCCGAGGCCGGCCCACGGGGCGAGGCCGGCCCACGGAACGAGCACAGCCACCGGTGCAAGCGTGCCGGTCACGACGTCGCCGCCATTGGCCTCGGTCGGCGGATCCGGCCGGCGGCGCCGGCGAGGAGGTACACGGCGAAGGCGATGCTGGTGAGGTAGAAGCCGATCGGGTAGCTGGAGTAGTAGGCCAGCGCCAGGGCGGCCCAGGTGACGGCGACGGCGATACCCACCGACAGGGCCACGCCCATCCCGGGGTGGGTGGTGAGGCGCTGCGCCGTGGCTGGTGGGAGCACGAGCAGCGCGAAGACCAGCAGCGCTCCGGTGATCTGGCCGGTGCTGCCGGCGGCGACGGCGAGGACCACCAGGAACACCGGACCGAGCAGCCGCACCGGCACCCCGCTGGCGTCAGCCACGTCGGGATCGACCGACGCGAACAGCAGGGGCCGTGCCATGGCGGCCAGTGCGGCGAGGGCGGCGGCCGACAGCACCGCGACCGTGAGCACCTCCCGGTTCGTGATCCCCAGGAAGCTCCCGAAGAGGAGGGCGTTGACGCCGGTGAGGTTGCCTCGATACAGCGACGTGAACAGGAACCCGCAGGCCAGGGCGAAGGCCTGCACGGTGGCGATGACGGAGGACTCCTCGCTGAAGCCGCCTCGGGCGCCTCGGCTGCTCGCCCCGATCACCAGGGCGGCCGCCACGGCAAAGGCGAAGAAGCCGACATCGGCGCTCACGCCGACCAGCACGGCGCCGGCCGCACCGGGGAACCCGACGATGGCCAGGGTGTGCCCGGCGAAGGTCTGGCGGCGAAGGACCATGAACCAGCCGACGCACCCGGCCGTGACGGCGACGATCGTCCCCACCCGGAAGGCGTTCACCATGAAGGGGAACTCGAGGAGCTGGCGGACGTCGCGCCCGATGTCCCAGGTGAGCTGTGGCTGCGATGACGCCAGGAGGTGCAGGACCACGATCGGGAACCTCGCCTCAGTGGGCGTGACGGTCGGAGTGGTGGGCCGGCGCCTCGGGATGGCCGACCACGACCAGCCGGCCGTCGGAGGTGGTGAGCACCTCGACCGGCGCGTCATAGAGCCGGCTGAGGGTGGCGGTGGTGACCACCTCGGCCGGCGTCCCGATGGCGGCACCGCCCCGGCCCAGGTACACCACCCGGTCGAGGTACCCCAGGATCGGGTTGACGTCGTGGGCCACCAACAACACGGTCATCTGCATCTCCCGGCAGATGCGGGCCACGAGGGCGGCCACCGCGGCCTGGTTGGGCAGGTCGAGGCTGTCGAGGGGCTCGTCGAGCAGGAGGAGGCGGGGCTGGCGGACCAGGGCCTGGGCGATGAGGAGCCGCTGCTGCTCGCCGCCCGAGAGCTCGCCGATCGGCTTGCGGGCGTAGGCCGACGCCTCCACCAGGGCGATCACCTCGTCGACCTGGTGACGACGGGCCAGCCGGGCCGGGTCCCGCCTCAGCCGGGGGAGCGGCAGGCCCCAGCGCTCACCGTCGAGGCCGAGGCGCACGAGGTCGACGCCTCGGATCCGCAGCGCGGCGTCGAAGCTGCGCCGCTGGGGGAGGTAGCCGATCTCGCTCCCGACCTCACCGGGGGGCCGGCCGAGGACCTCGGCACGCCCTGCCTGCAGGGGCAGGAGGCCGAGGAGGACTTTGATCATGGTCGACTTCCCGACGCCGTTCGGCCCGAGGACGGCCACGAACTCGCCGGCCTGGATGCACAGGTCCACGCCGCTCCAGATGGTCCGTCCGCCGACCTCGACGGAGGCCTGATCGAGCCGGACGGCCGTCTGCGACGGTGCGCTCATCCGGCCGCCACCTGGCCCAGGGCCGCATCGAGGGCGTGCAGCTGGGCCGTCTGCCAGTCCTGGAACGTCGCCCCGGCCGGCGTGAGGGTCTCGGTCACGGCCACCACCGGGATGCGGGCGCGCCGGGCGGCGTCGACCAGGCGCTGCACGTCAGGGGTGGCGTTCTGGCGGTTGAAGACGAACACCTCGACCGCGCCGGTGGTGATCTGGTGGTCGACGGTGGCCTTGTCGGCGGCGGTGGGGTCGTTGCCCTCGCTGATGGCGTCGAGGAAGGTCGACGGGGTCACCAGGTCGAGGCCGAGGGCCTGCGCCATGGGCGCCATGATGCTCTCCGACGCGCCGATCGGCCGCCCGGCGTCGCGGGCCCGGATCTCGGCGATGACGGCGTCGTAGGGCTGCAGGGCGCTGTCGACGAAGTGCTGGTGGAGCTGGTCGAAGTAGGCGGCGTCGGTCGGGCGGAGGGCCTTGTAGTCGGCCGTGATCCGGTCGATCACGGCGTGGACGTCGGCCGGCGAGTACCACCGGTGCGGGTTGTCACCGTCCTTCAGGCCGACGAGGTCGCCCACGCGGAGCTGGCGCCGGGCGGGCGCGGGGTTGGCGTGGACGAGGTCGTCGATCCACGGGTCGTAGCCGAGCCCGTTACCGATCACATAGCCGGCGGTGGCCACGCCGCGGGCATCGGCGGCGGTCGGCTCGTAGTCGTGGGGATCGGTGGCGGGGTTGTCGATGAGGTTGGTGACGTCGACCCGGTCACCACCGAGCTGGGCGGCGATGCTCCCCCAGAAGTTCTCGGCGGCCACCACGGCGATCGGCCCGTGGGCGGCGGGCGTCGACGAGGCCGTGCTGCAGGCCGACGCCAGGAGCAGAGCAAGGACGATCCCGCCGACGACCAGCGGGGACCGTTCCATTCGTCGAACCGTAAACGAGAGTAGTTCTCATTACAAGACTCGGACCGCGGCTCGGGAACCTTGGTTCTGGGTGCCGGTGAAGCATCCCCAGGACCTCAGCGGCACCCAGAACGGAGGTGGGGTCGGTCAGCCGTCGAGCAGGGCCCGCACCTTGGCCACGTCGGCCGGGCCGTCGAGCACGACCTCCCCGTCGCGCAGGCCGACGCAGCGGTCGGCCCGGTCGACGAAGCCGAGCTGGTGGGTGGAGGCCAGCACCGTCCGACCGGCGGCGGCCAGGCCGGCCAGGACGTCGGCGAGCGCCTCCTGGGCGGGCGGGTCGAGGCCGACGAAGGGTTCGTCGATCAGCAGGATCTCGAAGGGTCGGATGAGCCCGACCACCAAGGACGCCTTCTGGCGCAGGCCGCGGCTCAGCCGAGTAGGGAGGTCGTCGGCCCGCTCCGTGAGGTTGAAGGTGGCCAGGAGGTCGTCGCCGCGGGCCTCCCAGTCGTCGTCCTCGTCGTCGAGACGGTGCAGGCCCGAGATGAACTCCAGGTGCTCCCGCACGGTGAGGTCGTCGTAGAGCACCGGGTTGTCCGGGATGTAGGTGGTTGCCCGGCGGGCACCGATCGAGTCGATCGGATGGCCGGCCACGGTGATCGTCCCCCAGGTGGGTTCGATGAGCCCGGCGCACAACCCCAGCAGGGTGGACTTGCCGGCCCCGTTGGCGCCGGCGAGGACGACCAGTTGGCCGGGGTCGAGGGTGAGGTCGGTGGGGTAGAGGCCACGCCCGTCGCCGTAGTCCTTGGCCGCCTCGTCGAGCACGAGGGTGGGCAGGTCGTCGTCGCTCATGGTCAGAGGGTCCTCGGGGTGCGAGATCGGAGCCATTGCCACCCCAGCACCACGGCCACGATGGCGGGTCCGATCAGGTTGGTGGACGACGAGACGATGTCGTCACTCGTGTGGTGGCGCAGCCCCAGTGCGGGCAACAGCGCCATGAACGTGAGCAGCAGGGGCAGGACCGCCCGGATGACCAGCACCCAGCCGATCATGTCCGGGGCGCCGTAGCGGGAGATCGCCACCATGTCCGGCGGCCCGAGGACGGTGGAGACGGCCGCGCCGGTGCCGGCCCCGAACGCGCCCAGGACGCCGACGAGGAGCAAGGGGACGAGCCTTCCGTCGCCGACACCGGTGACGAGCGCGGCCGCGATGGTGGCCACGACCGTGACCGGCAGGCAGGCGGCGATCCCCACCTGAAGGAGATGTCCGAGGATGTGGCCTGGGTGCTCGACGGGGTGCGACGACCAGATCTTCGGGTGGTCGACCTCCTGGCCGAGGGCCTCGACCGCGTCGTAGCCGGCCAGGAACAGGGTGCCGGCGGCGGGAACGAGCAGGGCCGGGATGTCGGACGACCAACCGATGAGCAGCCCGGCGGACACCCCGAGCAGGAGCATCCGCACCATCCGGCCGACGCGGAAGTGCAGGAGCCCGCGCACCGCCCGCCGGCGTGGGCCGCCCCGGTCCGACATCGGCAGTGCAATCCAGGGCGCGACGCGTAGCTGCTCATGGGCCAGGTGCCGGCGCAGGAGGACCACCGTGCGCAGGTCCTGCATCGTCAACGCGAAGCGAAGCTGCTCCACCAGGCCGGCCCGTTCCCGGGCCCGCTCGATCGATGTGCCGGCCACATAGCGGACGCCCAGCACCGCCAGGGCGACGGCCAGGACGGGGGCGACGACGGCCGCAGGACTGCCGACCCGGGACCAGAGTGCCAACACCCCGAAGGGCGTCGTGGGCGCGATCCCGTGCCCGCTGACGAGGTCGAAGGTGGCGAGTGCCAGTAGGGCGACGCCGATGCTGTTGGCCACGACTGCCGAGAGGCGGAGGCCCGAGACGATGAGCGCGGCGCCGACGGCGGCGATCGCGACCAGCACGCCGGCGGCCGTGGCCGTGGCGAAGAGCACGACGGGGTTGTCGGGAAGCGACGGACCGGCCACGAGCGCGGCGACGGCGCCGGCGACGCCGCCGAACAGCGCCAGGTGGCTCAAGTGCTGGGTCGCGGGGTGGCGGAGCGTCACCCGTCGCTCGATCGGCGCCAGCAGCTCGTAGTGGACAGTGGTGAGCTCGAGGCTGAGGGGGCCGCCCCGGGCCCCGGAGCGGAGGCCGACGGTGATGGCCAACGCCGCCACCATGCCGACGACGGCGGCGCCGTGATCGTCGATCCAGTGGAGCTGGGCGGCGGAGGCGGGATTGCCGGCCGCGATGCTGGCGAAGAACCAGGTGAAGAGCCCGACCGCGATCACGGCCAGGTAGGCCTGATAGAGGCGATCGGCCCAATCGCCCTTCGCCAGGCTGTTGCGGCGGCGAGCCCGTCGTAGCGCCCGCAGTCCGGGCGGGACCTCTCGCGCCCGTTGCTCCACGGCGATGACGGTAGAGCCATTGGCCCGTCCGACCCGAACGGGACCGGCGATGGCCGAAAGCGTGGTGGTGGCCGCCGCTGCCATCATGAGTGGCCCGTGACCTCTGAGCCCAAGGAGCCCGACCCCAAGGCCCTCGCGACGAAGCGTCGGGCCGCCGCCGACCCGGCCCGGCCCGGGCAGCGCTGCAACGCCCCGGCCGGGACGTGGGGCCCCGTGGTCGACCGGCGACGGTGTGAGGGCAAGCGGGAGTGCGTGGTGGTGTGCCCGAACGACGTGTTCGAGGTTCGGACCATCGACGCAGCCGACCGCGACGCACTCGGCCGGCTCGACCGTCTGAAGGTCCGCCTGCACGGGAACCTGACCGCCTACACCCCGAGGGTGGACGCCTGCCAGGCCTGCGGGCTCTGCGTGGTGGCCTGCCCGGAGAAGGCGATCACGCTGGTGGAGAGAGGCAGTCCGGGCATCGGGGGATCGAGGTGAGCATGCCCGTGGCGGCCTCCCGCGATCCGAAGCGCTGGATCGGACTGGTTGTGCTGTCGAGCGCGCTGTTCATCATCGTGTTGGACAGCACCATCCTCAACGTCGCCGTACCCACGATCATCGGCGAGTTCCACACCCAGGTCTCGGGCCTGCAGTGGGTGATCTCCGGCTACTCCCTGATCTTCGCGTCGTTGCTGATCAGCTTCGGTCGGCTGGGTGACATCTTCGGCCGCCGGCGGCTCTTCTTCATCGGCGCCACGCTCTTCGCGGGCGGCTCGCTGGTGGCATCGCTGTCGCATTCGGTGGTGCAGCTCTTCATCGGCGAGTCGCTGTTGGAGGGGGTCGGGGCGGCGGCGATGCTGCCGGCCACACTGGCGCTGCTGTCGGTCATGTTCCAAGGTCGTGAACGCGGCATCGCCTTCGCGGTCTGGGGATCGGTGGCCGGCGGCGCGGGAGCGCTCGGGCCCTGGGTCGGAGGCATCCTCACCTCCGACTACTCGTGGCGGTGGGCCTTCCGCATCAACGTGGTGATCGCCCCCATCGCCATGGTGATGGCCTGGTTCTTCGTCCACGAGTCACGGGACGAGCGGGCCAAGGGCCTCGACCCGACCGGTGTCGTGACCGTCACGGTCGGTCTCGCCTCCCTCGTGTTCGCCATCATCGAAGCGGCTCGCTACGGCTGGTGGGCGCCCATCGGTGACCAGTCGATCGGCGGGTGGACCTGGCCGATCGACGCCGTCTCGATCGTCCCCGTCGCCCTCCTGGTCGCCGCCGTCCTGCTCACGAGCTTCGTCCTGCTCGAGATGCGACGGGTGCGTGAGGGTCGTGCCGTGGTGTTCGACTTCACGGACCTCGTCCACCGCGGCTTCCGCTATGGCCTCATCAACACGTCGGTGCTGGCGATGGGTGAGTTCGGAGCCTTCTTCGTCCTGCCCATCTTCCTGCAGTCCGCCCTCCACCTCTCGGCCGTGCAAGCCGGCAGCTGGCTGCTCCCGGCCGGACTCATGGCCTTCATCGGCGGTGGGATCGGCGGTCGGCTCAGCCACCGGTTCGGGCCCAAGTACGTCATCACCGTGGGCCTCGCCCTCGAGGCCGTCGGCATCTGGATCTATGTCGCCGTCTTCTCGGTGAACACGACCTTCTGGCAGCTCCTCCCTGGACTCATGCTCCACGGGGTGGGCATCGGGTTCGCCACCAGCCAGCTCACCAACGTCGTGCTGAGCGACATCCCGCCGGAGAAGTCGGGTTCGGCCAGCGGCGCTGCCGGCATGGTCCGCCAGGTCGGCACCGCGCTCGGCATCGCCATCATCGGCTCCATCTTCGTGGCCCAGGCCATCAGCCACGTCCGCGGCTCGTTGGAGGCGGTTCCGGGCATCCCGACGGACGCCAAGGCGCAGATCGTGGGGGGCGTGAGCCGGGGGATCGGGGGTGGTGTCCACCCGTCGGCGACCCTGGGCCCGGCCCTGGACGAGAAGATCTCTGACGTGGTCAGCGAGGCCGTGGCCGCGGCGTCACGCCCTGCGGTGGCCTTCGCCGGCGTCGTCGTCACGATCGGCGCCCTGCTGTCGCTGCTCGTCCCGAACATCCCACCCGATGCGGAGTGGCCCACGGCCGACGACGTCGGGGCGGGGGACTGGGCCAACCAATCCGAGCCCGTGACCTGAGGCCCGTCAGGCCAGGAAGACGTCGACCTCGGTGGCCTTGAGCGACACCCAGACCGACGAGCCCGGCTCGAGGGCCAGCTGGCGGTAGGAGGCCACCGTGATCTCCGCGACCATCGGCGCCGACTCGACCATCGCGCGGATCCGGGCCACCCCGCCTCGGATGTCGACCTCGTCGATCGTCGCCCGCCAGGCGTTGCGGGGGCTGCCCTCGGGCTCGTCCAGGTGCAGGGCGATCGCCCGGGGATGGACGGCGGCGAAGGCCGGACCGTCGGGAGCCCCGCTCGTGATCAGGTCGAACCCCTCCGAGACGTGCACCACACCGCCTTCGGCCACTCCCCGGTAGAGGTTGAGCCCGGCGATGTCGGCCGCGAAGCCGGACCGGGGCCGCGACGTGACCTCGAGCGCGGAGCCCTCCTGGACGATCCGCCCTTCTTCCACGATGACGATGCGCTCCGCCAGCACGATGGCGTCGAGTGGGTCGTGGCTGACCAGCACGGTGGCGCCGGCAAAGTCGTCCAGGTGAGCTCGAAGGTCGCGCCGCACCTCCCGGCGGGTGGTGACGTCGAGGGCGGACAGAGGCTCGTCGAGGAGCAGGACCTTGGGCTCCGGGGCGAGGGCCCGGGCCAGGGCCACCCGCTGTTGCTGGCCCCCCGAGAGCTGGCTCGGCCGACGCAGGGCGAGCTCGGCGATCCCGATCCGCTCCAGCCAGTCGTGCGCCCTGGCCCGGGCGGCGGCTCGGCCGCCACCGTGATGGCGCAGGCCGTAGGCGACGTTGTCGAGAGCGCTCAGATGAGGGAACAGGAGGTAGTCCTGGAAGACGAAGCCGACCGAGCGCCGCTCGGCCGGCAGCCAGAGGCCGGCCGCCGGTCGCTCCCAGTCGTCGCCGTCGACCCGCACCCAGCCCGCCACCAGCGGCACGAGGCCGGCGATGGCCCGGAGCAACGACGTCTTGCCGGCGCCGTTCGGGCCGAGCAGGGCGACGGTCTCGCCCCCGGCCACGCGGAGATCGGCGCTGATCTCCATCTCGCCGCGGCGGAGCCGCATCGAGGCGTCGAACAGCTCGGCGGTCGCCGTTCCGGGCGGCGCGACGGCGGCCGTCACCGGTTCGGTCGCATCCATCGGTCTTGGAACGCCACGAGCACCAGGACGGAGATGACCAGGAGCACCAGGCTCATCACGTAGGCGCCGTCGGTGTTGGATTCGAGGTCGGTGTAGACCTTCAGCGGGATCGTCTGGGTGACGCCTGGGACGTTGGCGGCGAAGGTGACGGTGGCGCCGAACTCGCCGAGGGCCCGGGCCCAGGTGAGGGCAGCCGCAGCGATCAGGCTCGGGCGCACCAACGGGAGGGTGACGGTCCGGAAGACCCGGAGCGGCTTGGCTCCCAGGGAGGCGGCCGCCTCCTCCAGCCGGGTGTCGACCGAGGTGAGGGCCGCCTCCAGGATGATGATGAAGAAGGGCATCGCCACGAAGGTCTCGGCCAGGATCACGCCGGTGGTGGTGAAGGCCAGCCGGATATCGAACCAGTCGAAGAGCCACTGCCCGATGAGCCCCTTGCGGCCGAAGGCCAGCAACAGCACCACACCGCCCACGACGGGCGGCAGGACCATCGGCAGGGTGAGCAGCGCCCGTACGAGGCGCTTGCCCGGGAACGACGTGCGCGCCAGCACGACGGCGATCGGCGTCCCGAGCACGATCGACAGGAACATCGCGCTCAGCGAGCTCTGGAGCGAGAGCCGCAGCGCCGTCCGGGCGGTGGGATCGCGCAGGACGTCGCCCATCTGGGACCAGGGCATGCGCCAGAGCAGGCCCAGCAGCGGGAGGATGAACAGCAGGGCGCCGATGACGGCGAGCACCAGGATCGCCGGGTGGATCCTCCTGGGGACTTCATCAGCGGGTCGCGAGCGTCCCTCGCGTCGCGTGATCATCGGCCAGCGATCACCGGCCGGGCGTCACAGGGGCAGGAACGCGTACTTGGCGAGGATGGCTTGTCCGGCCGAGGACCCCACGAACTGGTCGAAGACGCCCGCCGTCCAGGCGTTGGTGGAGCTCTTCAAGGCCGCCAGCGGATATTCGGCCAGGAGGTTCTGCGCCGGCGGGATGACGACCCCGCTGACCTTGCTGCCGGCCGCCAGGACGTCGGTCTGGTAGACGATCCCGGCGTCGGCCTCACCGTTGGCGACCCGGGTGACAACGGCGGTCACGTTCTGCTCGCTCGACACGGGCGTCACCGAGATGCCGGCCTTGGCCAGAGCTTGTCTCGCATAGTTCCCGCACGGTACCGCCGGGGCACACAGGTCGACCGTGACCCCCGGGTTGTCGAGATCGGCCAGACCGGTGATGTTCTTCGGGTTGCCCGGGGCCACCATGATCTGGAGGAGGTTCTTGGTGAAGATCTGCGGTGCGCCCTTCATCAGCCCGGAGCTCACGACCCGGTCCATGTTGGGCTGGTCGGCCGAGGCGAAGACGTCCGCCGGCGCGCCCTGGAAGATCTGCGTCACGAGCGTGGCGGACCCGTTGAAGTTGAAGCGCACGGTCGTGCCCGGGAACTTCCTCTGGAAGGCCGCTCCGATCTCGGTGAACGCACCCGCGAGGGACTGGGCGGCGTAGACCTGGATGGTGCCGGTGACGGGCGGTAGAGGCGCCAACGTCGTGGTCGTGGTCTTCGGTGCGGTCGTCGTCGTGGTCGTCTTGGCCACGGTCGTGCTGGTGGTGGTGGTGCTGCTGGCCGCCGCCGCGGGGGCGGCCAGCGTCGACGTGGAGGTGGTGTCGGGTGCGACGGTGGTGGTGGTCGTCCCGGAGGCATTCGGGCCGGAGCTCCCACCGGAGCTGCAGGCGCCGAGCACGACGACGGCGGCGATGACGGTGACGGCGGCGAGCGCCCTGCGCCCGAACGGGCGCCTCAGACGAACGGGACGAAGGTCATCGGTTGACACCGCAGGACAATAGTCAGTGGTCAGCTATTGTGCAGCCCCGAACCGGGGAGGTCCGTTCCGATGCGTGCTGTCAGAAGGGTCGTCGTGCTAGCCACGCTCGGCGCGCTCCTGGGCTTCGTCCCGGTGGCGACCGCCGCCACCGCCCCACCCGGGACCGATGCCGGCTACCGGATGGTGGCCGCTGACGGCGGTGTCTTCGGCTTCGCCCGGGGCACCTTCCTCGGCGGCGCCAACGGCGTGCACGATGCCTCGACCGTGGCGGCCCTGTCGACCCCCACCGGCAAGGGCTACTGGCTCGTAACGGACGCCGGCGGTGTCCTCGCCTTCGGCGACGCCAACGCCTTCGGGTCGCTGGTCCTCGGCCCGCTGGCTTCGCCGGTCGTCGGCATCGCCGGCACGCCGGACGCCGCCGGCTACTGGCTGGCGACCGCTGACGGCGGTGTCTACACCTTCGGCTCGGCTGGGTTCTTCGGCTCGGCGGCCGGCACCCACCTGGCCGCACCCGTCGTCGCCATCATCGCCACGCCCTCCGGGAACGGGTACTGGCTCGTCTCGAGTGACGGGGGCGTCCTGAGCTACGGCGACGCCGGATTCAACGGGTCGCTCGGCGGCCGCGCCCTGGCCGCACCGATCGTGGGGGCGGCGGCGACGCCCTCAGGTCACGGCTACTGGCTCGTGGGCCGGGACGGCGGCGTCTTCGCCTTCGGTGACGCCGGCTACTTCGGCTCGATGGGGGGAACCGCCCTGCGGGCTCCCGTCGTCGGCGTGCTGGCGCTGTCCACCGGCAAGGGCTACCGCCTGGCGGCGGCCGACGGAGGCGTGTTCTGCTTCGGGTCGGCGCCGTTCGCGGGCTCGGCGGCGTCGATCCCCCTGGCCCGTCCGGTCGTCGCCGTCCTCTCCTAGCTCCGGTCGTCGCCCCCGTGGCTACGACTCGACCGCGAGCCGGTCGATGAACCGCAGCGCCGCCCGGGACGACTCGGCCCGCCACAGGGCGACCACATCGACCGGCGTCTCCCGCCTGGCCTTGGCGGCGAGGGCATCGGCCAGCGTGGCGATGTGGGCCCGCTGGCGCTGCAGCATGGCCGACAGGTCGATGCCGCAGGCGTCGGCGAGGACCAGTTTCAGGAGCAGCTCGCTGCGCAGGTCACGGAGATGCACGACCGGGGTGTTGAGCCATTTGCGGAACTGAGCCCTACCCTTCCGGGTGGCGGCCATGATCGTGCGATTGCCGCCGGCGATGCCCCGTTCCTCACCCACCGCCTCGATGAAGCCGCGGGCGGCGAGCTGGTCGAGGGCGCGGTAGGTCAACGGGCGGGAGACAGACCAGATCCGGCCGATCTCGGTGTCGGGCTTCAACCTCGCGGCGATGGCGAAGCCATGGGTCGGCCCCGAGTAGAGGATGCCGAGGCAGGCCCATTCACCCAGGAGGAGCTCGTCGGCCGTGCGCGCCACGGGCGTCATCGTCCCACGTCACCGGCCCTCCGATCGCCTTTGTGGCGCGCTCGCCTCCGTGACGGTCCTCAGACCACCACGAAGCGGGTGGGCGGGGTGGTGACAGGATCTCCGCGCATGAGGATCAGCGCGAGGAACCAATTGGCCGGCACCATCGTCGCGGTTTCGCCGGGAGCCGTGACGACCATGGTCAAGGTGAGGCTGGCGGGTGGCGACTTGGTGACGTCGTCGATCACCAAGGAGGCGGCCGAGGAGCTTGGCCTGGCCGTCGACAGCCCCGTCGTCGTGGTCGTGAAGGCCAGCGACGTCATGCTGGTCGTGGACTGATCCAGGCCGTCCGCTGCATCGCCGGCCCATGGTCAGGCGTTGATCGGTCCCGTGCTGTCGCGTAGGGAGCCGCCGGTCCGCGCCGAGCGGCACGCCAGG
>DASXLH010000145.1:0-3557 GCA_036496335.1 Acidimicrobiales bacterium | reverse complement strand
CGTACCGTGGCCCGCCATGGAGCGGGGCCTGGACGAGCCGCACCCCGATCGCCTCGCGCCCGACAATCCGCACCGCGACGAGATCCTGGCGCGGCATCGAGCTGCCATCGACGCCGGCCAGCCGGGCTACATCGACCCGGCCTCCGGCTACTTCGTGTTCACCGCTGCCACCCACCTGGAGCGGGGCCGGTGCTGCGACCGCGGCTGTCGCCACTGCCCGTACCTCTGATCGGTCGCAGTAGCCGGTCCCTGTCCGTCGGTCCCGTGTCGCCGTCAGGTCAGGTCGAGGTCCCGGAGCGCGTCCTCGACGGCACGGTGGAACGTCGGATAGGCGTAGATCATCTCCCGGAGCCGGCTGACCGGCACCCGGGCGTGGACGGCGAGGGTCAGCAGGCCGAGCACCTCCCCGCCCGTCGGGCCGACGAAGGTGGCGCCCACGAGGACGCCCGCCCGGCGATCGGTGACGAGCTTGACCAGACCCTGGTTGCCGGACTTGTGGATCCACCCTCGGGTCGACGCCGCCACATCGGCCCGACCGACCCGCACGTCGAGGCCGGCTGACCGCGCCTGCTCCTCGGACTGGCCGACGGAGCCCACCTCGGGGTCGGTGAAGGTGACCCGGGGCACGGCGCGGTAGTCGGCCTCCTCGTGGGGACGTCCGAGGACGTCGGCGATCACGATCCTCGCCTGGTACATCGAGATGTGCGTGAACGCGCCCTTGCCGGTGAGGTCGCCGAGGGCCCACACCCCGGGGGCCACCCGCAGGTTGCCGTCGACCGGCGCGAACCCGGCGTCGCCCGGAACACCGACAGACGCCAGCCCGGCGCCGGCCGGGTCGGCGTGGCGGCCGGCGGCGAGGAGCAGCCGTTCGGCCTGCAGCACCTCTCCGCTGGACAAGGTCACGGCGAACCCGTCGTGACTGTGGGCGACTCCTTCTGCCTGAACGCCCAGGACGATGTCGATGTCCTCGGCGCGGAGCACGTGGGCCAGCAGCTCGCCCGCCTCGGGCTCCTCCGGCGGCAGGAGCCGATCGGCGGACTCCACGACGGTGACCCGTGTGCCGAAGCGGGCGAAGGCCTGACCGAGCTCCACCCCGATGGCGCCGCCCCCCAACACGATCATCGACGCCGGCGCGGCGGTGGCCTGGATCGCCTCGCGGTTGGTCCAGTACGGGCTGGCGGCCAGCCCGGGCACGGGCGGGATCGAGGGGGACGATCCCGTGGCGACGACGATGGCGCGACCGACCTCGAGCTCCGTCTCACCGACGGTCACCCGCCCCGGCCCGACGACGCGCCCGGTGGCGCGCACGAAGCGGCCGCCCCGACCCTCGAAGCGCTCGACCGCGGCCCGGTCGTCCCAGCCGTCGGTGGCCTCGTCCCGGATCCGGCGGGCCACCGGTGCCCAGTCGGGCTCCACGTCGGCCCGGCCGGCCATGCCCGGCACGCGCCTGGCCTCGGCCAGGAGGTCGGCGGCCCGGATCATCATCTTGGACGGGATGCAGGCCCAGTACGGGCACTCGCCACCGACCAGGCCCCGGTCGACGCCCACCACGTCGAGGCCGGCCTCGGCCAGGCGCCCGGCGACCTCCTCCCCGCCGGGTCCCATCCCGATGACCACCACGTCCGCCCGCTCGCCCATCGTGGCGGTCCTCCTGGTCTCGCCGGCCCGGCGTCCGTCGCCACAGGAGCCGAACCTGCTCCGAGAGCCCAACCTGCCCCGAAGGACGAGTGGACACCCGTCGCCCGGGAAGGGGGTCCGTCAGGAGGTGGACCAGGCGTCAGGGATGGGAGGGCCCGGGCGGGACGTCGAGCTCGAATGCCACCTCGTCGACGAAGCACCAGAACCAGTCCTCGCCCGGCTCGAAGGAGCGGATGATGGGGTGGGCGCTCTCGTGGAAGTGGCCGGTGGCATGGCGCCCGGGCGAGTTGTCACAGCAGCCGATGTGCCCGCAGGCCTCGCACATCCGCAGATGGACCCAGTGTCCACCGGTGGCCAGGCACTCGACGCAGCCCGTTCCGCTGGGCGTGACGGCGGCGATCGTGTCGAGGTGGGTGCAGTCCATGCCAGAGCCCTCCTTAGGACTTGCGGATACGTCGGGCCTCGGAGCGGAACGAGTCTTCGTTTCGGCACGGAGGCGCCGAAACAGAGCACTGTGTTCATTGGGAGCCTCGCCTATCGGCTCAGCTCCATCGGTCTTGCGGCCTGAGGGGGACCAGCGTGCCAGGAACCGTCAGGGGATGGACGCGGCCGGCCTGCGCCCGTTGGAGACACCCGACCGGGCGCGGTCCACCAGTCCGAGGAGCCGGCCGTGCAGATCCTCGGCGTCGCCCACGACCCGGGCACCGTGGCCGGGCAGGACGGCATCGAAGCGGTGACGGTCGGCCAGGCGGGCCAGCGAGTCGAGCTGGTCGGGCCAGGACCACCAGCAGACGTCCCGGAAGGCGGTCAGGTCCTGGCGCTCCTGGCTCCAAGCCAGGGAGTCGCCGCTGAACAGCCACCGGTCCTCGAGCACGAAGACCATGGACCCCTTGGTGTGACCCGGTGTCGGCACGGCGACCAGCCCCGGCGTGATCGTCACGTCGTCGGTTCCCTCGACGAGGTCAGTGGCGAAGGGCGCGGCGCGCCGATCGTCGGCGTGGATCCAGACGCGGGCCCCGAACCGCGTCGCCCACCGCTCCGCGTCGGCGACGTCGTCCCGGTGGGTGAGCACGACGTGGTCGATCCCTCCCATGTCGGCCAGCGGGCCGGCCAGCGCCTCGGTGTAGCGGGGCGAGTCGACCAGGACGTTGCCCGACGGGCGGCGGACGAACCAGGACGAGGCCCCGTAGGAGTCCTCGGAGCAGTAGCCGAGGTCGAACACGCCCGAGTCGGGCCGCACCTCCCGGGGATAGAGCCGGCCCGGCCGAGCCCGGTGGGAGATCGTGCCGATGGAGCTGGTGGGGCACGCCTGCGCCGCCAGCCAGGCATCGAGCTCCTCGTCGGAGCGAGGCTGACGGGCCACCACGGAGCAGTCACCGGAGTACGTGAACAGGTCGGGCGCAATCTCCCGGCAGGTGCCGCAGTCGATGCAACGGGTGTCGACGAACCACTCTCCGTCGGCGTTGCCCAGGTTGCGGAGGTCGAGCCGGGCCATCGATGGCGAGGCTAACGACGAGGGGGCTCGCTCGGGCCGCCTCCGGGCGGGTTCGGTTGCGAGTGGGTCGATCGCCTCCGGCGGACCAGCAGGGTCGCGATCACCGCCACCGTCACGACCAGGAGCAGCAGCAGCAGGAAGGCCAGGGCCGACCCGTGCTGAAGGGGCCGCCCGGCGTCCGAGGGCTTCATGCCCGCGCCGAACATCACCCGCCGAGCGCGGCGTTCACGGCCACGAGTGCCGCCACCAGGGCCAGCGCCGCCACGGCGACCACGGAGACGGTGGCGACGATGTTGAAGCGGGGGCCGTTCACGGCCGTACCCAGGACGGAGCGCCGATTGGCCAGGGTCAGGATGAAGATCAGGATCACGGGCGCAACCAGGCCGTTGATGATCTGCATGTTGATGAGGAGGTGGATGAGGTC
>DASXLH010000144.1:0-9522 GCA_036496335.1 Acidimicrobiales bacterium | reverse complement strand
CTCGGCCAGTGATCTGCTCGCTCCGCTCGCATCTAGTCCTTCTCCGGGGCTGCGCCCCGGACCCATCGGCGTCCGGGGCGCTGGCGCTCGCTCGGCCGGTGATCTGCTCGCTCCGCTCGCATCTCAGCCCTCCAGCTCGGCGGGGGTGGCGAAGGTGCCGGTGACGGCGGTAGCGGCGGCGACGGCGGGCGACACGAGGTGGGTGCGCCCGCCTCGGCCCTGGCGGCCCTCGAAGTTGCGGTTGCTGGTGGATGCGGCCCGCTCGCCGGGGGCGAGCTTGTCGGGGTTCATGGCCAGGCACATCGAACAACCCGGTTGGCGCCACTCGAACCCGGCCGCTTCGAAGATCCGGTCGAGACCCTCGGCCTCGGCCTGCTCCTTCACCCGGAACGAGCCGGGCACGACGAGTGCCCGCATGCCCGGGTGCACCCGCCGACCGTCGACCACTTCGGCCGCAGCCCGGAGGTCTTCGATGCGGCTGTTGGTGCACGATCCGATGAAGACGGTGTCGACGGCCACGTCCCGCATGGGCGTGCCGGCAACGAGGCCCATGTACTCGAGTGCCCGGGCGGCGGCGTCGCGGCTGGCCGGATCGTCGAAGGAATCGGGATCAGGAACGGACCCCGTGATGGGAACGACCTGGCCGGGGTTGGTGCCCCAGGTCACGTGGGGAGCGAGCGACGTGCCGTCGAGGACGACCTCCTTGTCGAAGGTGGCGCCGGCGTCGGTCACGAGGGAGCGCCAGTCGTCGAGTGCCCGCTCCCACGCCGCCCCGGTGGGGGCGTACTTGCGGCCCTCGAGGTAGGCGAAGGTGGTGTCGTCGGGAGCGATGAGCCCGGCCTTGGCCCCCGCCTCGATCGACATGTTGCACACCGTCATCCGGCCCTCCATCGAGAGCGCCCGGAAGACCGAGCCGCGGTACTCGATGACGGAGCCGATCCCGCCCCCGGTGCCGATGCGGCCGATGATCGCCAGCACCACGTCCTTGGCGGTGACCCCGGCGGGGAGCTCCCCGTCGACGGTGATGGCCATGGTGCCCGGCCGATCCTGGGGGAGGGTCTGGGTGGCGAGCACGTGCTCCACCTCCGACGTGCCGATACCGAAGGCCAGGGCCCCGAAGGCCCCGTGGGTGGACGTGTGGCTGTCGCCGCACACGATGGTCATCCCCGGCTGTGTCAGGCCCTGCTCGGGCCCGATGACGTGGACGATGCCCTGGCCGGGATCGCCCATCGGGTGCAGGCGGATGCCGAACTCGGCCGCGTTCTCCCGCAGCACCTCGAGCTGGCGCCGGGAGATCGGGTCGGCCACGGGTTGCACCAACGAGTCGGTCGGGACGTTGTGGTCCTCCGTGGCGATGGTGAGGTCGGGTCGCCGCACGCCCCGGCCGGCCAGCCGGAGCCCGTCGAAGGCCTGGGGCGAGGTGACCTCGTGCACGAGGTGGAGGTCGACGTAGAGGAGGTCGGGCTCGCCTTCCGTCGACCGCACGACGTGGCGGTCCCAGATCTTCTCGCTGATGGTCTGCGCTGCTGGTGCCATGTCGCCTCGCGATCCCGCCGTCGGATGACTCGTCTCACATTCTGAGATAGAATCTCAGTTTGTGGACACCACTGTAAGCGGCGTGGGCGTGCTCGACAAGGCGGTGCGGCTGCTCGACGCGCTCGAGGGCCGTCCGGCCTCGCTGGCCGAGCTGGTGGCGCTCACGGATCTGCCCCGCCCGACGGCCCACCGTCTGGCCTGTGCGCTCGAGGACCACGGTCTGCTCCGGCGCGACCCCGATGGCCGCTTCGCCCTCGGTCTTCGCCTGGCGGCGCTGGGCCGGGCCGCCGCCGACGGGTTCGACCTCGCCGAGGCAGCCCGCCCGGCCCTGGAGAGCCTGGTGACGGAGACAGGGGAGAGCGCCCAGCTCTACGTCCGGGAGGGCGACCACCGCGTGTGCGTGCTCGCGCTCGAGTCGACCCACGGCCTGCGCACGATCGTCCCCCTCGGCGCCCGCCTCCCTCTCGACCGGGGATCCGGCGGCAGCGTCCTGCTGGGTCACACGGGGGAGCGGGGATGGATCGAGAGCGTTGGCGAGCGGGTCGACGGCGTGGCGTCGGTCAGCGCCCCCGTCGCCGACCGCAACGGCCTGCTGCTCGCGGCCGTCAGCGTCTCCGGCCCGGTGGCCCGCACCACCCGCAGCCCCGGCCGTCGGTACGGCCCCGCCGTGGTCGCCGCCGCCATGGCCGTGGAAGCCGCCCTCGCCGACTGACCGCACTCCGAGAACAGCTCGGGGGGTCAGATGCGGTCGGCGACGTCGTTGCAGGCGGCGTCCAGCGCCAGGGCGAACGCCTCGGGCGTCGCCAGGCAGGCGGTGTGCGGGCCGTCCACCTCGTACACCGGGGCGTGGAGGGCCTCGGCCTGCCAACGCTGCTCGGCCGGTGGGACCAGCTCGTCGAGGATGGGGACCACGGCCGCGGCCGGGACGTCGACCTCCCCGATCCAGGGCCGGGCATCCCAACGGCCCAGCTCACCGACCGCCTGGAGCAACGACGGTCCGTGCCCGAGGAGGAGCTCCTCGCTCACCCAAGGTCCGAGTCCCCGGCGGGCGTTGATGTTGCCGAGGATCCGGTTGGTCACGGGGGTCATCCACCGGTCGGGGACGAAACCGGCCACGTCTCCGATGCCGCCCAGCGCCTCGAGCCGGCGTCTGCGTGCCGGCGAGCCGGTGAAGCGGGCGGCCGTGGCGCACAGCACCAGACCCTCGACGTGCCGCGGATGCCGGCGCCAGAGCGACGTCGCCATCGGACCCCCCAGGGAGTAGCCGCAGGCGACGACCTTCTCGACGCCGAGGACCTCGAGAACGGCGGCGGCGTCGTCGGCGCAGTCGGTGACCCGGAACCGCTCCCGACCCCGGATGCCCCGGCCGTGGCCGCGGTTGTCGATCGACAGGACCCGGAAGCGGTGGCTCAGCCGCTCGTAGGAGGCGAACCAGGTGAGATCGGAGGTCGCCGTCCAGCCGTGCAGGAGGAGGAGCACCGGCGCCCCAGGGGGGCCGTCCAGCTCCCGGACGAAGGTCGTACCGCGGCCCGGCAGCACGACCTTGCGGCCGGGCGGCAGTGGCGGTGCGACGAGCTCGTCAGGCACGGGAACAGTTGTACCGGGGAGTTGCCCGTCGGACCGACCACCCGCGCCGCTCCGGTCAGGAGACGGAGACGGAGACGACCTCGACCTCGAGCACGTTGCCCTTCACGTCGTAGCGGCGGGATTCGCCCGGGGCGGCGCCCAGCAGGGCGGATCCGAGCGGCGAGCCCGGCGAGACGACCTCGTACTCCTCGTGGCGCTCCTCGATCGACCCGACCAGGTAGCGCTCCGTCTCGTCGTCGCCGGCGAAGCGGACCTCGACGATGGACCCGACGCCGACGACGTCGCTCGGGCCGCCGCCCTCCACGATCGTGGCGTCGACGAGGATCCCCTGGAGGTGCCGGATGCGAGCCTCCATCTTCCCCTGCTGGTCCTTGGCGGCGTGGTAGTCGCCGTTCTCCGACAGGTCGCCGAGCATGCGGGCCGCCTCGATCTTGTTGGCGATCTCGATCCGGCCCTCGCCGGTCAGCTCCTCGAGCTCCGCCGCCAACCGGGCATAGGCCTGGGGGGAGAGCTCCTGCGCATCAGCCATGCGTCGAGGGTACCCATCGGGTCCGATCGACCTGCCGCCGCTACACTTCCGTGCCATGTCTGGTCCCCTGGCGCTCGCGCCGACCAAGACCATCGCCATCATCGTGTAGCGCACGCCGACCATCGGCGTGCGCCAAAGACCGTCCACCCCGGTGGGCGGTCTTTCATTTGTCCGGACCTTCGCTCACACAGCGCTCCACGGCACCGAAAGGGAACTCCAGCTCATGGCACACCGGATCGGGGTGATCGGCGGCGACGGCATCGGTCCGGCCATCGTGGGCGCAGCCATGGACGTGGTGCGGGCCACGGGGGTCGACGTCGAGGTGGAGACCTTCGATCTCGGTGCCGATCGCTACGTCCGCGACGGTCACGTGCTCGACGACGCCGACCTCGAGCGCATCCGGGCCTGCGACGCCATCTTGAAGGGCCCGCTCGGCCCGCCCATCGGCTCGACCGAGGTGCCCTCCGGCCTGATCGAGCGGGGGATCATCCTTCGCCTGCGCTTCGCCCTCGACCAGTACGTCAACCTCCGGCCGTTCAACGGCAAGGGCCTCGACTTCGTGGTCATTCGGGAGAACACCGAGGGGAGCTACGCCGGCGAAGGCGGGTTCCTGCGCAAGGACACACCCCACGAGGTCGCCACCCAGGGATCGGTCAACACCCGCATGGGCGTCGAGCGTTGCGTCCGCTACGCCTTCGAGCTGGCTTCCACCCGCCCCCGGCGCCATCTCACCCTCGTGCACAAGACCAACGTGCTCACCTTCGCCGGCGACCTCTGGCAGCGGACCTTCGACGCGGTGGCCACCGAGCACCCGGAGGTCACCACCGCCTACAACCACGTCGACGCCGCCTGCATCTACCTGGTCGAGGACCCGGGCCGCTACGACGTGATCGTGACCGACAACCTGTTCGGCGACATCCTCACCGACCTGGCCGGCGCCGTCTCGGGCGGGGTCGGCTTCGCCGGCACCGGGAACCTGAACCCCTCCCGGACCGGTCCGTCCATGTTCGAGCCGGTGCACGGATCGGCACACGACAGTGTCGGCACCGAGCGCGTCAATCCCAGCTCGCAGATCCTGTCGGCGGCGATGATGCTCGAGTTCCTGGGTGAGGGCGAGGCCGGCGCCCGCATCCGCAAGGCCCTCGACGACGTCCTGGCGTCGAACCCCGCACCCACCACCATCGGCGACCTCGTCGCAGGGAGAGTCTGAGCCATGCCCATCACCGAGTCCGAGCTGATCTGGATGGACGGCGAGCTGGTGCCGTGGCAGGACGCCAAGATCCACGTGCTCACCCACAGCCTCCACTACGGGCTGGGCGTGTTCGAGGGGATCCGGGCCTATGCCACCGCGCAGGGCCCGGCCGTGTTCCGCCTCACCCCCCACATCAAGCGGCTGTTCGACAGCGCCAAGATCTTCGGGATCGAGATTCCCTTCGACATCGATCAGTTGATCGAGGCCACCAAGGAGACGGTCCGGGTCAACAAGCTCGACAGCTGCTACATCCGCCCGATCGTGTTCCTCGGCTACGGGGAGATGGGTCTCAACCCGCTGCCGTGCCCCGTGCAGGTGTCGATCGCCGTGTGGCCGTGGGGCGCGTACCTGGGCGACGAGGGCCTCCAGCACGGGGTGCGGATGAAGATCTCGTCCTGGCAGCGGCACGGGGTCAACGCCATGCCCCCGGCCGCCAAGGGCACCGGCATGTACATCAACTCGTCGATGGCCAAGGTGGAGGCGCTGCGGGCTGGCTACGACGAAGCGATTCTCCTGTCGCCCCAGGGCTACGTGAGCGAGTGCACCGGCGAGAACATCTTCGTGGTCCGCGACGGCGTGATCTTCACCCCGCCCACCAGCGCCGGTGCCCTGCAGGGCATCACGCAGGACTCGATCCGCACCATCGCCGCCGACCTCGGCGTCGAGTACCGCGAGGCCAACATCGTGCGCTCCGACCTCTACACCGCCGACGAGGCGTTCCTCTCCGGCACGGCCGCCGAGGTGGTGCCGATCCGCTCGGTCGACGACCGCGAGCTGGGCGAGCCGGGACCGATCACCAAGGAGATCCAGGCCACCTACTTCGCGGCGGTGAAGGGCGAGGTCGACCGCTACAAGGACTGGAACGAGCATGTCTGATCAGTGGCCCGACTTCGTCGAGATCTACGACACCACCTTGCGGGACGGGTCCCAGCTCGAGGGGATCTCGCTCACCGTCGACGACAAGCTCCGCATCGCCGAGCAGCTCGACCGCCTGGGTGTGCACTTCATCGAGGGTGGGTGGCCGGGCGCCAACCCCAAGGACGACGAGTTCTTCCAGCGGGTCCACGGCGAGCTCCGCCTCACCACCTCGACCCTGGTGGCGTTCGGGTCGACCCGCCGGCCGCTCGGCAAGGTCGACTCCGACCCGACCCTCCTCAACCTGGTCGAGGCCAAGACGTCCGGCGTGTGCATCGTCGGGAAGTGCTGGGACTACCACGTCACCGACGCCCTCCGGGTGGAGCTGAGCGAAGGCGTGGCGATGGTGCGTGACTCCGTGGAGTTCCTCCGCGGCGCCGGGCTCGACGTGCTCTTCGACGCCGAGCACTTCTTCGACGGCTGGAAGCGCAACCCCGAGTTCAGCTTCGAGGTGCTCGAGGCGGCGGCGCTGGCCGGCGCCACCACCCTCGTGCTGTGCGACACCAACGGGGGCACGCTGCCCGACGAGGTCGAGGCGGCCGTCCGGGAGGTCACGTCCCACTTCGGCGACGACGTCAAGGTGGGAGTGCACCTGCACGACGACGCCGGTTGCGGCGTCGCCAACGCCCTGGCCGGGGTGCGGGCCGGTGCCCGCCAGGTGCAGGGCACGATCAACGGCTACGGCGAGCGCACCGGCAACTGCAACCTCACGTCGATCATCCCGAACCTGAAGCTGAAGATGGGCATCCGGACGATCCCCGACGACCGGCTGCCGCTGCTCACCTCCGTCTCGCACCACGTGGCTGAGCTGGTCAACATCACGATGAACCCGCAGCAGCCCTACGTAGGCCACTCCGCCTTCGCCCACAAAGCCGGTCTTCACACCAGCGCCATCGCCCGGCGCAAGGACGCCTACGAGCACGTCGACCCCGAGCTGGTGGGCAACGGCACCCGCTTCGTCGTCTCGGAGCTGGCCGGGCGCTCCACCCTGCAGCTGAAGGCCGCGGAGATCGGCCTCGAGATGGACGGCAAGGCCCTCGGTGAGGTCGTGGACCAGCTCAAGGAGCTCGAGCACCACGGCTATCACTTCGAGGCAGCCGACGGCTCGCTCGAGCTGCTCATGCGCCGGGCCACCGGCTGGTCACCCGACTTCTTCGAGGTCGAGTCCTTCCGGGTGATCAGTGACGACGACGGCCAGGGCGGCTTCCAGACGGAGGCGACGGTCAAGGTCCTGGTGGGCGGCGAGCGCCACGTCACAGTGGCGGAGGGAAACGGCCCGGTCAACGCCCTCGACGCCGCCCTGCGCAAGGCCCTCGAGCCGTTCTTCCCGGCCCTGCGGTCGATCCACCTCACCGACTACAAGGTGCGGGTGCTCGACACCAGCAAGGGCACCGGTGCGGTCACCCGGGTGCTGCTCGACTCGGCCGACGGCGAACGGGCCTGGACCACCATCGGCGTCTCGGAGAACATCATCGAGGCGTCGTGGCAGGCCCTGCACGACTCGATCGTCTACGGCCTGCTCCACCACTGACGTCCCCCGTCGGCGCCTCGCAGCACCGGGGGTCGTGGTTGACTGAGCGGCGATGGCCGCTCCGTCCTACGTGCCGAACACCCTCGAGGAACAGCCCCGCAAGGGACTGCCGATTCCGCCATCGGCGCCGTGGGTGGCGGTGCGGCCCGGCGAGGCCGGCGTCGACCTGCCGTCCGGTCCGGGGTTCGGCGCCCCCGGGCCCGACCAGGGCTACGCCTTGAAGCTGGCCCGCGGGTTCCGCGACCGCCTGGTCGTCGTGCCGCCCGAGACGGTCGACGACGCCCTCGCCGGCGGACTGGCCGTGGCCACGAAGCGCTCGTCGCTGTTCGGCCGCGCCCCGGTGGTCCACGATCTCGACGTCGCCTTCCGCCTGTGGGGCCTGCTGGGGGACGCCCCGGACGAGCTGTTGGCGCTCCGCCTCCCGCTGCTGGCCTCGGCGTCGCACCACTACGACCAGCAGCGCGCCATCGCCGACGGAACGCCCGATGCGACCCTGCGCCTCACGCACCAGGAGATCGCTCGGCGCTTCCCCGGCGAGTGGCGTGCCCTGCTGGGGCGGTGAGCCCGTGAGCCAGCCGATGCTGCTGACGGACGAGCAGCGCCAGTTCCGTGAGGTCATGCGGCGCTTCGCCGACGAGCAGGTTGCCCCCTACGCGGCCGAGATCGACCGGGACGAGCGGTACCCGTCGGAGGCGATGGCGGCCGGCAAGGAGCTGGGACTGCCCTCCCTCATGGTGCCGGAGGCGTATGGAGGAGCCGGGGCCGACGCCGTGACCAAGGCGATCATGATGGAGGAGCTGGCCCGGGCGTGCGCGTCGACGGCGCTCTGCTTCGGCATCACCGAGCTGTGCATCGACCCGCTGCTCAGCCCGTACGCCTCCGATGAGCTCCGGGCCCGCTACCTGCCCCGCGTGGCGGCCGGGGAGATCACCGGCTCGTACTGCCTGAGCGAGCCCGACACCGGCTCCGACGTGGCCGCCATCCGCACCCGGGCGGTGCGGGACGGCGACGAGTACGTGCTCACCGGGACGAAGTACTGGATCACCAACGCCGGAGTGAGCGACATCTACACGGTGTTCGCCAAGACCGACCCCGATGCCGGGCACCGGGGCATCTCCTGCTTCGTGGTCGAGAAGGAGTGGGGCGTCCAGGTCCCCAAGCTCGAGGACAAGATGGGCATGCGGGGCAGCCCCACGGGTGAGGTGCTCTTCGACGGCGTGCGTGTCCCCGCGGCGAACCGGGTGGGGGAGGAGGGTCAGGGCTTCTACGCCGCCATGTGGACCTTCGACCGGAGCCGCCCGGCCATCGGCGCCCAGGCGGTGGGCATCGCCCAGGGAGCCCTCGACGCCGCCGTCGCCTACATGAAGGAGCGCCGGGCCTTCGGCTCGCTGATCTCGGAGTTCCAGGGCCTGCAGTTCATGGTGGCCGACATGGCCACGCAGGTGGAGGCGGCCCGAGGGCTCGTCTACCTGGCCTGCGCCATGGCCGACGCCGGCGATCCCGACGGGCGGCTGCAGCAGACGGCGGCGATGGCCAAGTACTTCGCCTCCGACGTGGCGATGAAGGTCACGACCGACGCCGTGCAGCTCTTCGGCGGCTATGGCTACACGAAGTCGTTCCCCGTGGAGCGCATGATGCGCGACGCCAAGCTGACCCAGATCTACGAAGGGACCAACCAGATACAGCGGGTCATCGTGTCGAGCAAGATCCTCGGCTGATCCCGCGGTGTGACGGCCGGCCAGAGCCGTCAGACCAGCAGGCGCTCCTGCAAGGTGGTGATCACCGCCTGGTCGATGCCGATGTCGGACAGGTAGCCCTCGGGCGAGCCGTGATCGGCCCGGAGGCCGTCGAGGAAGGCCCGCATGACGTAGGGCCGTGAGGCTCGGATCCACCCCGGCATCCGATCCATCTCGGCGGCCGACTCCGGCTCGTGGCGGACCAGCCACTCGGCCTGGCGGGCCACGGCCAGCTCCGTGAGCTGGTAGTCGTCGACCACGACGTCCTCGGGCACGCCGAGGGCCAGCAGCAGAAGGGCGGCCAGGACGCCGGTCCGATCCTTGCCGGCCGCGCAGTGGAAGACGGCCGGATGGTCGCCCTCGGCCAGCACGGTCAGCGCCCGCGCCAACGAGAGGGCCCCTTCGTCGGCGAACAGGAGGTACATCTCGGCCGGGT
>DASXLH010000143.1:0-4184 GCA_036496335.1 Acidimicrobiales bacterium | reverse complement strand
CACGCCCCCCCGACGTGCCTCAGCCCGCAACCGCACCTCTCCAGCCCGCAGCGGAGCTGTGGTGTGGAGTTCGAGGCTCACTATCGACGATTCTCGGGCTTGTGTCAACTGGCACATTTTCTGAACCGTCCGACCTCGTTGCCGAGAGGGCCGTATTGATGCGCAGCTCCGCCTCCCTGCGGTCGGCTGCGCAGCTGGGCGTGCACGCAGCCGTACGTTCCTGAGCCGCTTGCTCCGCTGCGTCGCCCCCCGGGGTGGGTCAGAGGTCGACGAGGAGGTGGAAGCCCTCGGCCGGTCCGGTGTCGAGCCCGACCCGACGGCGGTGGGCGGCGAGGGAAGCGGCGTCGTCCGGCCGATCGATCCCGAGGGTGGTCACGTACTGCGACCGATGGGCCTGCAGGGCGGCGGCTTTGGCGTCGAGCGCCTGCTCGTCGACCGGCTCCTCGTGGTCGACCTCGTCGGCTTCCCACAGCAACAGGGCCGAGGGCCGCCAGGGAGCAAGCCCCTGCTCGGGGAAGAACAGGGGATCGCGGGCAGCCACGATTCCCTCACAGGCCAGCCGCCCGGCGTGGCGATGGTCGGGATGCAGCCGGTAGCGACGCCACGGGTCGTGGCCGAGCACCACCTCGGGCCGCAGGCGCCGGATGGCGGCGGCCACCAGGGCCCGCTGGGGGAGGCCCGACTCGAGCTCGCCGTCGACCTGGTCGAGGAACGCACAGCTCCCGCTCCCGCCGAGCGCCTGCAGGGCGGCCCGTTGCTCCTCCCGGCGCACCGCCGCCAGCTCGGTCCGGTCCTGGGCCGCGTCCCACGAGCCCTTCGACCCGTCGGTGCACACGAGGATGCTCACCTCGCAGCCTTCTCGTGCCCAACGAGCCAGGGTGGCCCCGGCCTGTAGCTCTGCATCGTCCGGATGGGCGGAGATGGCCAGAGCCCGGGCCGGCACCGCCAGGCCGTCAGCCACCGGCGGGGAGCTGGCCGACGCCCCGGCCCTCAGGCTCGAGGTCGCCGGGCTCGAGGTCGCCGGCATCGTCGATGTCACGCTCGAGGTCGAGGGCGTTGACCTCGTCGAAGACCAGCCCGACCCGCGCCGCCTCGGCCCGGTGACGGGCGAAGGACCCGGGCCCGTAGGCGAAGCGGAACCCGGCACCGGTCGGCACGGCCAGGACGTTGGTGCCGTCCCGTCGGCGGTCGGGGACGGCTGACACACCGGCTCCCGCGGCCAGCACGGTGAGATCCCGTGCGTCGGGGAGGTCGCCGTGGGCGACGATGACCCGGGTCACCCCCCGTTCGGCGAGCGCCTCCACCGCCGACTGGACCGAGCCGTTCAGGTCGAGCCCGGCCGTCCAGGTCACCGTCGCCCCGGCGGCCCGGGCCCAGGCCTCGACCTCCTCGTCGTCGCAGGCCACCGTCACCGGGAGCGGCCCGGCCGAAGCCAGCACGCCGGCGGCCAGCCGACGGGCGAGGGCGGCTCGGCCGGCAGGGTCGAGCACGGGCGCCAAGCGGGCCTTGGCCTCCGTGAAGGCCTTCACCGGGACGACGACGGCCACCTCGGTCCGCACAGGCGGGTGAGTGTACGTACGCTCCCCGGCGATGCAGCCCGGGACCGCCGCCTCCCGGGTCGCCGTCATCGGGGCCGGGTCGTGGGGCACGACGTTCGCGGCGCTCATCGCCGGCAACACGTCGGTCACGTTGTGGGCCCGCCGGGCCGAGGTCGCCGACGAGATCACGAGCCGCCGCCGGAACCCCGTCTACCTGGGCGACGTCGTGCTGTCGGAGGAGATCACCGCCACCGCCTCGATGGCCGAAGCGGTCGATGGGGCCGACGTGGTGGTGATGGCCGTGCCCTCGGGGGGCTTCCGGTCCGTCCTCGACGCCGCCGTGCCCCATCTGCTGGGGTCCGTGCCGATCGTCAGCCTGGCCAAGGGTCTCGAGCCGGGGACGCGGCTGCGCATGACCGAGGTCGTGGCCGACGTGGCTCCCGGCCACCCGGCCGGCGCCCTCACCGGACCCAACCTGGCGAACGAGGTGGCGGCCGGCCAGCCGGCCGCCGCGGTCCTGGCGACCGCCGACCCGGCGCTGGGCGCCTGGCTGCAGCCCCTCTTCCACCGGCCCACCTTCCGGGTGTACACGAACCCGGACGTGGTGGGCTGCGAGATCGCCGGCGTGGTCAAGAACGTCATCGCCATCGCCGCCGGCATGGTCGAGGGGCTCGGCTTCGGCGACAACACGAAGGCCACGGTGATGACCCGGGGCTTGGCCGAGCTCACCCGGCTGGGCGTGGCGCTCGGCGGCGACCCCCGCACCTTCGCCGGCCTGGCCGGGCTGGGTGACCTGGTGGCCACCTGCGCCAGCGCCGCCAGCCGCAACCACCGCGTCGGCGTCGACCTGGGCCGGGGGAGGGCCCTGGCCGAGATCCTGGCCGCCACGCCGATGGTGGCCGAGGGCGTGGCATCGTCGGCCGTGGTGTGCGAGCTGGCCGCCGGGGCCGGGGTGGAGATGCCACTCGCCGATCAGGTCCGGGCGGTGTGTCAAGGCGAGGCGACACCGGCCGAGGTGGTGGCGGCCCTCCTGCGCCGGGCACCCACGAGCGAATGACGTTCCGTTGGTGACGCCCCCGCCGGCCGACCAGGGAGAGGCCGGTCCAATGACTATCGGTTCTCCAGGCGACGCCACGGACTGGGTCTGGCCGCTCTGGCTCGACCGCCAGCTCGACTCGGCCTCGCCGGCCTGGTCTCCGGGCCAGCCGTTACCGGGCGCCACCAACGTCACGGCGCGGAACTGGACCGCCATCGGCAACCTCGACTCACGGCTGGAGGCGACCGTCGACCCCCGCGGGTTGGTCACCCCCTTCACCGAAGGTCGGGGCTGGTCGCTCGACTGGTGGGTGGGAGCCGACGACCGTTGGCACCTCCCCAGTCGGGAGCCGGCCGTGCGCCAGCGCCTGCTCCAGGCGGCGCCGGTGGTCGAGACGGCCATGCGGGTGCCGGGGGGCGACGCTGTGCACCGTGCCTACGCCGTGCGGGACGCGGGTCGTGAGCTGGTCGTCGTCGAGGTCGAGAACCGCAGCGCCGCGCCGCTGGCCCTGGCCCTGGCGATCCGCCCGTGCGGGACCCGTGCGCTCGCCGCCGTCCGGCGGATCGCCCTCGCCGACGAGACCATCGTGGTCGTCGACGGACGCGTGGCGATGTGGCTCCCGCGCCGGCCCAACCGGGCGGCCGGCTCGGTGGGGGGTCGGGGCGACGTCGCCCGCCTGGTCCTCGACGGTGACGCTGGCGACGCCCTCGAGCCGCTCGACGACCCCGACGGTCTGGCCAGCGCCGCCTTCGTGTGGCCGGTCCCGCACCGCACCTCGTTGCGGGTGGTGCTGCCGCTGGCCCCGCCGGCGCCGAAGGGGGGACGCATCCGCCGAAGGAAGGCCGGTCCGACGGAGCGGTCGGCGACGTTCACGGGGTCGGCCCCGACGATCGGTGAGCTGCCCGGCGCCGACCAGGTCGCCAACGGCTGGCGGGTGCACCGCCGCCGCGGGTTGCAACTGGCCCTTCCCGACGACCGCCTCGCCGACGCCTTCGACGCCACCCGAGGGCAGCTGCTCGTCGGCTTCGACCGGGTCGACGTGCGCACCCCGCGGGACACGGTCTGGTTGGCCGGGGCCCTCGACCGGTCCGGGTTGGCGGCGGAGGTCCGGATCTGGGCGGCGAGCCTCCCCGAGCGGTGGCGGAGCTCCGGACACCTCGGCGGCTCCGACCACGGCATCGCCGGTGACGGGGCCGCCCTCCACGCCCTCGCCGACCACTGGCGCCTGCACCGCGACCGTGGGTTGGCCGTTGAGCTCGCCCCGACGGTGGGCGCGGTGGCCGAGGCGATCGGCCGGGCCAGCGGCCGTCGCCGAGGCCTTGGCCTTCCCATCGACGAGCTGCTCTGGTCGACGGCGGCGATGGCGGCGGCGGCCGAGGTGCTGGTGGCAGGCGACGAGGCCCAAGCCGGCGCCGACGCAGGACGCCTGGCCGGCGTCCTCCGGGCGCGGCTCGACCACCGGCGCAACCCTGACGGGACCCGTCCCGCCCTGGCCGCCATCGCCGGCTGGCCCCTCCGGGTGGTCAGCCCGGACGACGACCGGTTGGCGCCGGCCGTGGACCGGCTCAGGGGGAGCGACGGAGACGTGGGCGTGGTCGTCGCTCCGGACG
>DASXLH010000142.1:0-12578 GCA_036496335.1 Acidimicrobiales bacterium | reverse complement strand
CGATCGTGACTCCCTTCCCGCCTTCGAGCGCACCACGGCCGAGCTCGAGACGCGCATCGGCTACCTGCTCGCCCTGCTGTTCGAAACGACCAACGAGAAGGAGGTCAACGCATGAGCAACGATGAGACCGTCAACGTCCGCTACATGGTGGACGACGTCGATGAATCGCTCGCCTTCTACACCAAGGTCCTCGGCTTCGAGGAGCTGTCGAACACCTCACCGGCCTTCGCCGACGTCAAGCGCGGCAACCTCCGCCTTCTCCTCTCCGGACCGACCAGCTCCGCCGGCCGACCGATGACCGACGGGACAAAGCCCGGCCCAGGCGGCTGGAACCGCATCCACTTCATGGTGGACGATCTGGACAGCGAGGTCGAACGTCTCCGGGCGACGGGTGCAACCTTCCGCAACGACCCGATCGCTGGCCCCGGCGGGAAGCAGGTCCTCCTCCTGGATCCGTCTGGCAACGTCGTCGAGCTGTTCCAACCCGGCGGGCGCTGAGCGAGCTGGCACTCTCCTCCCCTCGAGCCGGCCGAACGGTCGGTCATCCGCCCGGCCATCCCTACAGTCAGCGGCGATGTTGACGGCGACGCTCGCGAGCAACGACATCGAGGTCGCCGAGTCCCTCATCGTGGGGCTGATGCTGGTGGCCGCCCTGGTGGCCATCGTGGTGAGCCGCGTCCGGGTGCCGTACACGATCGCGCTCGTGGTCGTCGGCCTCGGTCTCGGGCTGAGCGGCGTCTTCGACGCCATCGATCTCACGAGCGAGCTGATCCTGCTGGTCTTCCTGCCGCCGCTGCTGTTCGAGGGCGCCGTCAACATGGATGCCAGCGTGCTGCTGCTGCGTTGGCGTCAGGTCGCCGTTCTGGCCGTGGCCGGAACCCTGATCTCGGCCGGCGTCATCGCCGGAGTGTTGGTGCTCGTGCCCGGGATGGCCGCCGAGCTCGCCTTCGTGCTCGCGGTGATGCTGGCCCCCACGGATCCGATCAGCGTCCTCGCCATCCTGAAGGAGCACGGCGTGGAGGTCGGACTACGCACGCTGCTGGAGGGAGAGTCGATCTTCAACGACGCCCTGGCGATCGTGCTCTACGTCATCGCCGTCGAGATCGCCTTCGGTCAAGGATCGGTCACAGCGACTCACATCCTCGGCGAGTTCCTCACCGAGGTCTCCGTCGGCGTCGCCGTCGGGGTCGTCGTCGGCATGGTCGTCCACCGCCTGATGATGGTGCTCGACGACCATCTGGTCGAGATCACCCTCTCGCTCGTGGCCGCCTACGGGTCCTATCTGACGGCCGACCGCCTCGGCGGATCGGGCGTGATCGCCGTCGTGGGCGCGGCGCTGCTGATCGGCAACTACAGCCCCGGCCAGTCCATGTCGACCTCGTCGCGGGCCGTCATGATCGACTTCTGGGAGGTGCTGGCCTTCCTGGCCAACTCGGCGTTGTTCCTGCTCATCGGTCTGGAGTTCGACGTCTCCGACCTCCGGGGCCGGACCCTGGTCGCAACCCTGGCCGCGATCGTCGCCATGCAGGCCGGACGAGCGGTGACCACCTTCGGGCTGCTGCTGCCGTTCCGGCGTTCGGCCACGGCGCCCGTTCCCGGTGCATGGCGGCCGGCGGCCTTCTGGGGTGGGTTGCGGGGGTCGATCCCGATCGCCCTCGTCCTCGGTCTGCCCCAGCGTCGCTTCGCCGGGATCGACGCCGTCACCGTGGTGTTCGGCGTCGTGCTGTTCTCGCTGTTGGTGCAGGGCCTCACCTACCGGCCGCTGCTCGAACGCCTCGGACTGACTCAGCCGGTGGGGCCACGACCCGTCGGACCGGCCTCGACCTGAGCGCGGCCGGTCGAGGGAGCCGCAACCCGGTCAGTCGGCGGCCTGGATGGCTCGGAGCACCCGGTCCGGTGTGATCGGGAACTGGCTCACCGACGCACCGAGTCCGGCCAGTGCGTCGTTGACGGCGTTGGCCACGGCGGCCGGTGAGGCGATGGCGCCGCCCTCGCCCATCCCCTTGTAGCCGCCGAGGCTGTTCGAACGGGTCTCGATGTGCCCGTACTCGATGTCGGGGACCTCGGAGGCGGTGGGGATGAGGTAGTCGAGGAAGGTCGTCGCCAGCGGGTTGCCGTCAGCGTCGTAGGCCATCTCCTCATAGAGCGCGCCGCCGATCCCCTGGGCGACACCGCCGGCGATCTGGCCCTCGACGACCATCGGGTTGATCATCACGCCGCAGTCCTCGCTCACGATGAAGCGCAACAACGTGACGACGCCGGTACGGGGATCGACCTCGCAGACGCAGAGGTGGCAGGCGTTCGACCAGGTGAAGGGCGACGGTGGGGCGAAGCGGCTCGACGCCTCGAGCCCAGGCTCGAGGCCGGGCGGGAGGGCGGCGGCGTTGAGGTAGGCGGTGCCGGCCAGCTCGGCGAAGGTGAGCGCTTTGGCCGGTGTGCCCCGGACCGACACGGCCGAGTCGGCGACCTCCAGGTCCTCGGGGGAGGCCTCCAGGAGGTGGGCGGCCACGGCGAGGACCTTCTCCCGCAACGTCGTCGATGCCGACTGCGCCGCCCCGCCGGCGATCACCGCGCTGCGGCTGCCACCGGTGCCCGGCCCGTAGGGCGTATCGCCCCCTTGGCGCAGCACGACGTCGTCGATGGCGCAGCCGAGGTGCTCGGCCACCACCTGTGGGATGGTCGTCTCCAGGCTGTGGCCGTGGCTGCCCGTGCCCATCAGCACCTCGACCATGCCGGAGGGGTCGATCCGCACGATGGCCTGCTCGGTCGCCCAGGCGCCCATCCCGACCGCCGACGGCTCGATGCACAGGCTCAGGCCCACGCCCAGATGGCGGCCCTCGGCCCGGGCGGCAGCCTGCTCGGCCCGGAAGGCCTCCCAGTCGAGCATGGCGGCGGCCTGCTCCAGGGTCTCCTCCGGCGTGACCACGTCGTAGACGAGGTAGCTCGGCAAGGTGAAGGGCAGCTCCGACTGGTGGATGACGTTGCGGCGCCGCAGCTCGAGCGGATCCATGCCGATCTCGGCGGCCACCGCGTCGACCAGCTGCTCGCGGGCGATGGTCTCGATCGCCCAGGGCCCTCGGAAGGGAGCCTGGCCGCACGTGTTCGTGATCACGGTCTTGGCCGAGAAGGCGGTCTTCGGGATGCGATAGCCGCCCGAGAACAGCATGGCGACGAAGCCGGCGCCGGCGGCGATGCCGCCCCCGGCCGGATAGGAGCCGACCCCCTGGACCAGATCTGCGGTGGCGGCCAGGAAGTGGCCATCGGCGTCGACCGCCATCGTGACGGTCGCGATGTCGTGCCGGGCCTGGTTGGCGGCGATCAGGTTCTCGCGGCGGTCCTCGATCCACTTCACCGGTCGGCCGACCGCCTTGGCGGCCAGCAGGACCGCCGCCTCTTCGCGGGTGGGGTACATCTTCTGGCCGAAGCCACCCCCGACGTCGCCCATCTCGACGCGAACCTGGTTCTCGGGGATGCCCAGCACCCGGCCGGCGAACGCCTTGATCTCGTGCGGGCTCTGGGTAGAGGGCCACACCCGCAGCTCGCGGGCGTAGCGATCCCACGACGCCACCATGCCCCGCCCTTCCATGGGCACGTTGGTGGTGCGGGTCATGGCGAAGGTGCGGGTCACGACGTGGGCGGCGCCGGCCATGACGGCGTCGAGCTCGGGGTCCGGCGGTCGGGGGGCGTCGAGCACGTTGGTGCCGAGCTCGGGATGCACCAGCGGCGCGCCCTCGGCCATGGCCTGCTCGAGGGTCGAGACGGCGGGGGTGGCCTCGAGATCCACCTCTATCAGCTCGCAGCCGTCCTCGGCGATGTAGCGGCTGGTGGCCACCACCATGGCGATCGGGTCGCCGACGAAGCGCACGTCGTCCCCCGCCAGGGGGTGCATGGGTGGGCCGAAGGCCGGTGGACCGTTGGTGGTGGTCCAGAGGGGCCCGGAGATGTCGTTCAGGTCGGCGCCGGTGAAGACGGCCTGGACACCGGGCAGGGCCAGGGCGGCTCGTACGTCGATCCCGCGGATCCGCCCCGCCGGCACGTCGCTGCGCAGGAAGGCGATGTGCAGCTGGCCGGGCAGGGAGATGTCGTCGGCGTAGCGGCCGTGACCGGACAGCAGGCGAGGATCCTCCCGACGCTTCACCCGCTGGCCGACGAAGCGAGCCGCCGGGGTGGCCTCTTCGAGCGCGGTCATGCCGGCACCTCCGTGGTCTCGACGATCCTGCGCCCGTTGAGGCGATCCGTGGCGAGGCGGGCCGCCTTCACGATCCCCTGGTAGCCGGTGCAGCGGCACAGGTTCCCGGTCAGCGCGTCGCGCAGCTCCTCGTCGGAGGGGTCCGGCGACGAAGCCAGGAAGGCGGTCAGGGAGACGACGAAGCCCGGCGTGCAAAAGCCGCATTGGAGTCCGTGGCACTCCCGAAAGGCGTCCTGGATCGGGCTCAGCGAACCGTCCTCCGGCGAGAGGCCCTCGATGGTCGTGATCTCCGCCTCGGTGGCCTGGACGGCGAACACCAGGCAGGAGCGGACGGCCTCACCGTCGAGGAGCACGGTGCAGGCACCGCAGACCCCGTGCTCGCAGGCCAGGTGCGTACCGGTCAGGTGGCAACCGTCCCGGAGCGCGTCGCCGAGGGTCGTGCGGTCCTCGACATCGACGTGGCGGCGCTCGCCGTTCACGACCAGCTCGATTCGGCGCTCAGGCACGGGCGATCTCCCTCCTCGACGCGGCTTCCTCCATGGCCCGCGTCAGACCCCGGCGGAAGAGCTCGGCGGCCACGGTGCGACGGTACGCGCCGCTGGCGTGCAGATCGTCGGGAGGCTCCAGCTCGGCGGCGGCGGCGGCCGCCACCTCGTCGAGCGGCGCGCCGGCCAACAGGGCCGACTCGGCTGCTGCCGCCCGCACCGGGATGGACCCGACGCCGAACAGTGCGATGCCAGCCCGGTCGACCCCGCCGTCGCCGAGGGCGACGGCGCAGACCACTCCGACCAGGGCGAAATCGCCGCTGCGGCGGGCGACCTCCTCCACCGCGAAGCCACAGGGCTCCTTCCAGACCGGGAAGCGGACCGCTGTGAGCAGCTCGTGGTCGGCCAAGGCCGTGCTCCAGGTGCCGAGGAAGAACTCGTCGGCCGGGATCTCCCGCGTTCCCGAGCCCGACGCCACCTCCATGACAGCGTCGAGGGCGACGGCCACCGCCGGCTGCTCGGCGGCGGGATCGGCATGGGCGAGGGCGCCTCCGAGCGTGCCGCGGGTGCGGATCTGGAAGTGGCCCACCTTGCGGGTGGCCCGGGCCAGCAGGGGGACCGCCTCGTCCACCTCGGGATCGCCGGCCAACACCCGGTGTCGGGTCATCGCCCCCACCCGCAGCTCGCCGTCCGCTCGGCTGAGCCCGGCGAGCTCCGCCACCCGGTTGACATCGACGAGGTGCTCGAAGCGGGCGAGCCGCAGGGCCAGCATCGGAACCAGGCTCTGGCCGCCGGCCAGCACCTTGGCCTCGTCGCCGTGCTCCACCAGCAGGGACAGCACCTCGTCGACCCGTTCCGGAGCGTGATGGGTGAACGGCGCCGGCTTCACTGCCCTCCATCCTGGTTCACCGGCCGGCTCCGACCGTCTCGCAGCGTCACTCGCCCACCGGGACCGTGGTGGAGTCGCCCGGCCCGGCGGGGGCACCGCCCCCGACCGCCACCGGCTCCGAGCCGAGATACGCCTGTCGTACCTCTTCGCTGGCGGCGACCTCGGTCGCCGTCCCTTCGAAGATCTTGCGACCGAAGTCCATGACGTACACGTAATCGCACATCCCCATCACCAGCTGCATGTCGTGCTCGACGATGAGGATGCCCGTACCGCGCTCCCCCACGATCCGGCGGAGGACCGCCGCGAACTGCTCGGTCTCGACCTTGTCCAGACCTGACGATGGCTCGTCGAGGAGCAGGAGGTCGAACGGTCCGGCCAGCACACGGGCGAGCTCCACCAGGCGGCGCTGTCCGGCGGAGAGATCGCCGACCTCGCGATCGGCAAGGTGCTCGATCCCGGCCAGGCGCATGGCTTCGGTGGCCTCTCCCTGCACCTCGGTGCGGGCCCCAGGCCGGGGCAGGATCTGGGCGACGAGGTTGACCCCGGAGAGCGGAGCCTCACGCCCGAGCTCGACGTTGGCGCGCACGCTCAGGGAGTCCCACAGCTCGGCCCGCTGGAACGTGCGGCCGATGCCGAGCCGGGCCCGGGTCGCCACGCTGAGCCCCGAGACGTCGCGGTCCAGGTAGCTGACCCCGCCGGCCGTGGGCCGGACCAACCCGGAGCAGGCGTTGAAGGTGGTCGTCTTGCCCGCGCCGTTCGGGCCGATCAGACCCGTGATCCGTCCGAACGGGGCATGGAGGTCGAGCCCGTCGACCGCAACGATGCCGCCGAAGCGGACGGTGAGGCCGCGCACTTCGAGGCCCGCTCCCTCCGGGCGGGGTCGGGCCGCCACCGAGGTCTCACCCACGCTCGTCTCGGTTCGGAAACGCTCGAAGAAGTCACGGATCCATTGCGGGAGGCCCGGCCGGCGATCGGCCTGAATTGCGATCGCCAGCGCGGACACACCGAACAGCAGCGACAGATAGGGCTGGATGTTCGAGAGGTTGAACCAGTCGGCGATGTAGGCCGGAGCGATCTGCAGGCCGATGGCGCCGGCGAGGCCGTACCACGGCGTGGCGGCCGCGACCAGGATCACGATGGCGAAGAGCTGCAGGGAGAGGAAGGGCGCGAAGAACGGCGTCTCCAACCCGATGGCCTGGAAGTAGGACGCGTAGAGCGCGCCGGCGATGCCGGCGATGAACGCCGAGATGGCGAACACGATGACCCGAGTGGAGTTGACCGAGTTGCCCATGGTGTTCAAGGCCAGCGGGGAGTCGCCGAGGCCACGGAGCAGGCGGCCGAGGCGGCCGTGGTGGATCGCCACCAGGGCCGCCGAGATCACGACCACGAAGGCCAAGATCGTGTAATAGAACGCCGTGTCCCCGTCGGCGAAGCTGGGCCGCGGCAGGTGGGCGAGCCCGTCGTACGAGCGGCCGAACATCAAGCCGGTCGGGTAGAAGAGGTTCTGCAACGCCAGGCCGAACCCGAGCGTGGCCAGGGCGAGGAAGACGCCGGAGACCCGGATCGCCGGCACCGCCACGATCAGACCGACGGCGGCGGCGGCCACGCCGGCGAACAGCATGGCCAGGGGCCAGTTGAGCCCCCAACTCGTGACCGAGTGGGCGAAGGCCACACCGCCGACGGCGGCGAAACCGGTCTGGCAGAGCGAGACCTGACCGGACTCCTTGACCAGCAGGCCGAGCGAGAGCACGAGGATCATGTAGATGAGGCCGGTGCCCCACAACGTGAGCTTGTCGGCCGCGAACTGCGGCACGAGAGCGAGGAAGCCCACGACGAGGATGGCGGACACCAACCGCACCTTCCAGGGCCCGTAGTAGCTGCGGGCCATCGGCCGGGGACGCACGACCCGGTTGTCGACGAGCTTCGACCTCTTGATGCCGATGAGCACGACGAGCAGCACCAGGAACGGGAGGGCGGGCTGGATCCCGACGACCCAGTCGATGTCGACCGACCACTTCGTCGCCAGCGACCCGACGATGCCCACGACGAGCCCGCCCACGAAGGTCAACGGGAGACTGCTGAACGCGCCGATGGCGGCCGCCCCGAACGAGCCGATCATGAGGAAGAACAGTGAGAAGCCGCTGAGCGAGAAGATCACCGCCGACAGGAGCACCCCCGACGCGGCGACGAAAGTGGTGCCGATGATCCACGCCCACCGCGACACCGACACGGCACTTGTACCGGTGAGGTCCATGAGCTCGGGGTTGTCGACGACCGCCCGCATGGCCATGCCGAGGCGGGTCGACCGGAAGAACACGTACAAGAGGGCGACGGACGTACCGGCGAGGAGGAACAGGATCAGCTGGTCCCACCCCACGTTGGTGCCCACCAGGCTGAACGTCGAGGTCGGGAGGAACTGGGGGAACTGGACGGTGGTCTGGTTCCGGTAGAAGAGCCCGAGGGCGCCGATGACGCCGAGGGCCAGGCCGATCATGGCCACGACCTGCAACGGGGTGGCGACAAGTGCCAGGTTCCGCGCGATCCGCTCCATGAGCAGGCCCAGCAAGGGTCCGACGATCAGCACGGAGACGAACACGGCAACCGGCCAGGGCCACTGGACGTTCACGTACACCGTGTCGTAGTGGAGGAAATAGAAGACGTACGCCGCGATCGCGGCCAGGGCGGGCTGCGCGAAGTTGAAGATGCCCGACGTCTTGTAGGTGATGACGAGACCGGTGCCCGCCAAGCCGTAGATGGCCCCGCTCACGAAGCCGGCGATGATGAAGGGAAGAAGGTCGCTCACGAGTCCGTCACCCCACCGGCTCGCCGGCGTACAGCGCGAAGAGCATGTCCTCGGCGACGTCGCGGCTCGGCCCCGAGAACACGATCTCTCCCTTGTGGATGACGTACACCGACGACGCCAGCTGGAGCGCTCGAGCGACGTACTGCTCGACCAGCAACAGCGACATCCCCTCACGCACGACCCGATCCAGGAAGTCGAAGATCTGGTCGACCAGGAGAGGGGCCAAGCCCAGCGATGCCTCGTCGACGAGCAGCACCTTGGGACGGGAGACGTAGGCCCTGGCGAGCGCCAACATCTGCTGCTCACCGCCGCTCAACGTCCCTGCCGCCTGCCGTCGACGGGCACCCAAAACGCTGAACACGCTCACGGCCTCGTCGAAGGCTTCGGCCTCCCGACCCTTCGGCGAGAAGAGGACCAGGTTCTCCCGGACCGAGAGGGACGGGAAGACCCCCCTTCCCTCGGGGAGGTGGCACAGCCCCCGCCGGACCCGGTCGGCCGAGTGCACGGAGGTGACGTCGTCACCGTCGAACACCACCGCACCCGAACGGGGCCGTAGCAGCCCGGACGCCATCCGCAGGGTGGTCGATTTGCCCGCGCCGTTGGGCCCGAGCAATGCCACCACCGACGACGGTGGCACCGTCAGCGAGACATCCCGGAGCACCGTGGTGTCGCCGTAGCCACCCGTGATCGACTTGAGCTCCAGCATCCTCCCCCTCTTTCGTCGATGTGGCGGCCCCGGTTCGGGAGCTTCCGAACCGGGGCCGTAGCACCTCTGCGAAACGAGCCGGTCAGGGCTGGCAGGAGGTCTGGAGCTCGGTCTGCGAACCGGTCATGACGTTCTTGCCACCCTTGATCGAGTACAGGTAGAAGCACTTGATCTGCGGCGAGGTCGTCGTGCCGTCCCCGTAGGTCAGCGGCGGGCTCATCCCGCCGAGGGTCTCGTCCTTGAACATGGAGAGTCCCTTGATCACGTCGGGGGTGGTGACGGCGGTGCCCGCCGCGACGGCGGCGTTCTCCACCGCCTTCTTGAAGATCTCCCCCGACACCCAGGTGTCACTGGTCGTGATGTTCTCGGTGTTGTACTTGCTGCCACCAGCGACGTACTGCGGGGCGTACTGCTTCATGCCGTCGAAGAACGCCTTCGTCGCCGGGTACTCCTGGAACCAGGGGAAGACCGGGAGCGGCCCGACTGTGCCCTCGAAGGCCGGCGTCGCCTTGATCTGGTCGAGCGTGATCGCCGTGTTCGAGGTGACGTAGGTGGGCTTGTAGCCCTGACGTGCGCAGTCGTTGGCGAGGAGCTGGTTGTTCACGAAGGGAAGGACCGCCTCCGCACCGGACTGCTTCATGGCCAGGCATTGAGGCGTGTACGACGACGCCGTACTGTCGGCGACGCCATCGAAGACGACCTGGATGCCGAGATCCTTCGACGCCGAGATCACCAGCGGCCGAGCACCCTGGCACACGGTGGAGTTGGAGCAGAGCAACGAGGCGAGGGTCTTGATGCCCTTCTGGTCGGCGGCGTAGATCTCACCCCAGACGTTCGAGATGACCGTCGTCGTGGCGGAATAGACCATCGGGTTGGTGATGGGATCGAGGGAGTAGATCGGTCCGCCGATGTACGGGACCTTCTGCGCCTTCAAATAGGCGGAGAAGGTGGCGAGGTTCTGGTTGCTGTTGCCGACCAGGGCGACCACATGGTCCTGCTCGACCAGCTGCTTGACCGCCACGTTCGCCTGGGCAGGATCCGATTTCGTGTCGATGGTCTTGACCTGGACCGGGTGCCCGCTGATGCCCCCATGGGCGTTCGTCCACTTCACCCAGGCGTTCATGGTGTCCCTGGCGTCCGTGACCGCACCGGTCGCGCCGGCCACACCGGTCTCGTCCGAGAGCTGTCCGATCACGATCGGTGTCCCTGACGGAAGCGTCGTCGCCGCCGCGTTCCCTCCGCTCTTGCTGCTGCTGCCGCACGCGCTCAGCAGCAGCCCCACGACGGCCGCAACGGCCAACAGTCTCAAGAACTTCACGCTTCCCCCCCCGAGGTTCCCGGAGGCGCCGTAGCACCTCACGGCCAGACCACACGGCCTGAGCGCCCACGAAAATAGTCTTTTCATGCAGCGCCCCGCAAGTACAGGTACCGAGATCGGACCGGCCGGCTGCTCCCCGGTAGCCTTTGGCGGGTGACGGAGAAGGGCCCCGTCGGCGGGCGCCGCCGCTACGCGCCCGATGCCGAGTTGCGGATGATCACGCGGGCCGCCTCTGAGCTGCTCGAGCGCAACGACTACGAGGACGTGAGCGTCGGAGCCGTCCTCGCCGAGGCAGGGCTCTCGACCCGCTCGTTCTACCGACACTTCGCGTCGAAGGACGAGCTCCTCATCTTCCTCTACCGCGAGAACGCCGAGCGGGCCGCCCAGTACCTGTCGATCCGCGTGGCGACGGCCAGCTCCTCGTTCGAGGGCCTCGAGAACTGGGTCGACGAGCTTCTCTCCTTCGCCTACCACCCCCGAAAGGCCAGGCGGGTCGCGGTCTACGACGCGCCCAGTGCCCGACGGGCGGTCGGGTATGCAGAAGCGAACGAAGCCGCGGCGAAGCTCCTGATCGAACCGCTGCGGGAGGTGCTCGAACGCGGGGTGCACGACGGTTCGTTCCCGTGCGCGTTCCCGGAGCGTGACGCCCGCTCGATCCATGCCCTGGTGTGGGACGTTCTGTGGTGGGACCCCCCGTTGGCCAGCCGATCAGAGGCGGTCGACCACGTTCTGCGGTTCGTGATCCCGGGTTTGACCGTGGCTCGCACCAGCTGAGGCCGGGGTCAGCTGGTCGACCAGTCGCCGTCGCGGAGCTTGGCCATGTCCGCGTTGAAGTCCGAGACGAAAGGCCACTGCTCCTCTTCGCCGGGCTTGGGTGCCTGCCAGAAGCGGGCCCGCTCGTCGGGCCGCTGGCTGAAGCTGTAGGCGGAGTAGGCCTGTCGCTTGTAGGTGATGTTGTCCGGCTGGAGGGTGTGGGCTTCGGCGAAGTGACGGAGCGTGGCGTCGCTGAACCCCTCCTGGCGCCAGAGCTGCTGGGCCAGGTCGAAGTGGGCGGCGGCCCGGGAGATGTCGGGCGAACGTGGATGCGAAGTGGCGATCACCTCGGCCGGTGACAAGGCCCACTCGCTGGCGGCGCCCTTCGCCACCCAGTCCCGGATGCGGTTGGAGTAGCGCTCGGGATCGGTGACGCCCCGGCTCATGAACTCGATGGCCACCTGGGCCGCCGGGTCGTCGTTCGGCTGGAGCGCCGGGGAACCGGGTTCCGGCGGACGGACGATCATGCCGTCTTCGTCGATCCAGAGCACCTGGGGGATGTTCGTGACGCCGAAGAGCGCGTCCATGCGATGCGTCTCGTCGACCAGCGACGGGTGCTCCGCTCCGGCGGCCTCGACGAAGGGGCGAAGGACACCGGGTCCGCTGATCTCCAAGCCGACCGTGACGATCTCGATCCCCCGGCCGAGCAGCTCGCTGCGCAGGACCTGCCACCCGGGCAGGTCGTAACGGCAGCCTCAATAGGGCGCCCACGAGGCGACCACGACCTTCTGGCCGCGCAACGACGACAGATGGAAGAGCTCGCCGGTGTTCACGTCGGGCAGCACCAGTTCGGGCGCCTCGGCCGTCGCCAGCGACCTCCCTCCGATCGTCTCCGGACCCAAGGACCACAAGCTCCGGTCGGCGTCGTGCACGACCGCCATGCCCAGCCGTTCAGCCGCAGCCAGCGCGTCGAACCCGCCCCCACCCAGCGGGACGCACACCTCGCCCTTGCACGCCCCCTCGGGCTTGATCTGCCAGCCCGTGCCGGCTTCGAAGGTCGCCGCATCGACGTCAACTCGGTCGAGGATCACCCTCTCACGCTAGACCCCGTGCGCCCCGCCAGACCGGTGATGATGGCGCTGGAACCTGCGCCGGCGCACCCCGCGGCCCCGACGATGGCTCTCGATGACCACTCGTGAAGTGCTGCATGGCGGTGAAATAACGTTCGATCCGTCGCGCCAGCCGAGGACGACATGACCAGGGGGGTCCCAAATGGGTGCGGAGCAGTGGCGGTTCGACGGCAAGCGGGTCCTGGTGGTCGGGGGTGCGACCGGCATGGGCGCCTCGGCGGCTCAGCTCGCCACCGGGCTCGGCGGTGCGGTGACGGTGCTCGACATCGCCCCTGTTTCGTTCCCGACCGACCGCTCGTTGCAAG
>DASXLH010000141.1:0-4833 GCA_036496335.1 Acidimicrobiales bacterium | reverse complement strand
CTTCGACGCCCTCAACCCGGCGAAGGGCGACACCCTCGTCGCCTTCGGCTGGGCCATGGCGGAGGATCTCGCCTCACTGGCGTAGCTCTTACGGCGCCTGCGCGACCGTTTCGGCGGGAGCGGGTCCTGTCACCGAGTGGGCCTTCCCACCCGGGTCCTCCCACTTCGTGGGTCCCCCCGGGCGGGCCCCTCCCCTCGGCGCCACCCCCTCCCGCCTTCGCTCGTCGGTCGGCTTCGCCGTCCCCTTCGGCAGACACGACTGGTTGGGTGGGTTGGGTGTGCCGGGTCGTTCGTGGCCTCGCCGTTGGTCGTTGGTGCCCTCTCGAACTGGGTGCCGCTGAGGTCCGATCGGGGCTTGGTTGGCACCCGGTTCGGTCGGTGGGGCGGGTCCCGTCTCGAACTGGGTGCCGGCGAGGTCCGATCGGGGCTTGGTTGGCACCCGGTTCGATCGGGGCTGGGTCTGGGGCTGGGCCCTTTGAACTTGGTGCGTCGGACGCCAGAACTTGGCCTCTCGCGCACCGGGTTCGGGGGTGGGGGCAGACTTCGGTGTGGCTGGGGAGTTGGGTGAGGGGTTCTACCGGTCGGTGCGGGGCCGGCGGATGGTTCGGGACTTCGAACCGTCTGCCGTTGATCCCGGGGTGCTCGAGCGGGTCCTGGAGACGGCCGGGCGGGCGCCGTCGGCGGGGAACAGCCAGGGGCTCGACCTCGTCGTGCTGCAGGGGGAGGAGACCGAGCGGTACTGGTCGGTGACGTTTCCGGAGGCGGGCGTCAGGGCGCGGTTCCGGTGGCAGGGGCTGTTCCGGGCTCCGGTGCTGGTGGTGGCCGTGACGTCCCCCGAGGCGTACGTGGCCCGCTACGCGGAGCCGGACAAGGTGGCGGTGGCGACCGGTCTCGGCGGGTCGGTCGACGCCTGGTCGGTGCCGTACTGGTGGGTCGACGCCGGGATGGCCGTCGAGAACCTCTTGCTGGCGGCGGTGGCGGAAGGCCTCGGCGCCTGCTTCTTCGGCCTCTTCGACCATGAGGCAGCGGTGCTGGCCGTCCTCGGCGTGCCGGCCGGACACCGAGCTGTGGGCACGATCGCACTGGGTCGCGGCCGTGCGGATCAGCCCGGCCGTTCCGTCCAACGGGAGCGTCGTCCGAATCTGCACTGGACCGCGTGGTCAAGATAGCGTCGCCGCCATGGCCAACCAGATCCCGGTCGTCAGCTACCTGAAGCTGGACGACGGCAATCCCCACCTGGTGGCACAAGAGTGTGGGAACTGCGGTGCGCTCTACTTCGGTCGCCGCAACGCCTGCGCCAAGTGCTTCCAGCCGGGCCCGTTCACGGACAAGAGCCTCGCCAACACGGGGACGGTTCGTGCGTTCACCATCGTCCAGCGGGCGGCGCCGGGGCTCACCGCCCCGTATGTGTCCTCCATCATCGACCTCGACGGTGGAGGCCACGTGAAGGCCAATATCCTCAACACGGATTCAACCCCCGACAGCGTCAAGCTGGGCATGCCCGTCCGGCTGACGACCTACACGCTGGGTACCGACGACGATGGGAACGAGGCCGTGGCATTCGGCTTCGTTCCCGCCTAAGGAGCGATTGACATGGCAGACGACGTCTTCATCATCGGTATCGCCCAGCACAAGTTCGGGCGCTTCCCCGACAAGGACTCCCTCGACATGGCGAGCGAGATCGCCATGGCCGCACTGCAGGACGCTCAGGTCACCATGGCCGACGTCGACGTGCTCGGCTGCGGGACGATGCAGGAGGCCGGGGCCGGCCAGCGCATCCTCGACCAGATCGGTGCCACCGGCATCCCGGTCTACAACGTGGTCAACGCCTGCGCGACCGGCGCCAACGCCGTGCGGGTGGCCTACCTCGAGATCCGTGCCGGCCTGTCCGACATCGGCCTCGCCGTCGGCTTCGAGAAGATGGGCAAGGCCGGCCTGCTCGGTGTCGGCGGTCGCGGCGGCGGCGCCGAGAAGAAGGTGTTCACCCCGGCCGGTCGGCAGGGCTCGATCATGTACACCGAGGGTGTCCTCGGCACCGGCCTGATGCCCGGGGTCTTCGCCGAGATCGGCATGGAGTACGCCAACAACAACGAGGGCGTCGGCTTCGAGCAGTTCGCCAAGGTGGCCGTCAAGAGCCACTTCAACTCCTCGCTGAACCCCTACTCGCAGTACCAGAAGGTGTTCTCCCTCGAAGAGGTCATGGGCGCCGAGGTCATCGCCTGGCCCAACACGCTGCCGATGTGCGGCCCCACAGGTGACGGTGCGGCGGCCCTCGTGCTCGTCAGCGGCGAGCGCCTGAAGTCCATGCCGGACGACGTCAAGAAGCGGGCCATCAAGATCTCCGCCTCGGTCATGACGACGGACCCCTTCGTCGACACCGAGATGGCGGCCCCGGACGTCAACACCCTCACCCGCCTGGCGGCTGACCGGGCCTATGAGATGTCCGGCGTCGACCCCCAGGACCTCGACCTGGTGGAGCTGCACGACTGCTTCGCCACCGCCGAGCTCGTCCACTACGACAACCTCCGTCTGTGCGAGCCCGGCATGGCCGGCAAGTTCATCGACGAGGGCCAGTCGTCCCGCGACGGCAAGATCCCGGTCAACGTCTCCGGCGGTCTGGTCTCGAAGGGCCATCCCATCGGCTGCACCGGTGCCGCCAACCTCGTCGAGGTGGCGTTCCACCTGCGCGGCGAGGCCGGCGAGCGTCAGATCCCCGATGCCAAGGTCGGCATGACCCACGTCATCGGCCTGGGCTCGACCTGCGCCATCCACATCCTGGAGAAGGCCACGGTCTGATCCGGACTGCACGGAGTCGATTGAGCGTCCCCCGGGCTTCGGCCCGGGGGACGCTTGCGTTTTTGGGATCCTTGGCGCGCACCGACTGAACCTTTCGGCGGTGAGGAGCGTTGGAACGGCGATGGGGGAGATCGACGCGGCTGCGGGGGCCTTCTGTTCGGCGCTGCATCCGCGACTCGTGGGTGTCCTCTCACTGCAGTGTGGTGACCGTCGACTGGCCGAGGAGATCGCCCAGGACACCTACGCCCGGGTGTGCGAGCGGTGGTCGCAGGTGCGGGCGATGGAGTCGCCCGAGGCGTGGACGTTCCGGGTGGCGTTCAACCTCCTGGCCTCCCGCTTCCGGCGGGCCGCGGCCGAGCGCCGGGCCCACGACCGGGTGGTCCCGGCGCGGGACGACGGACCGGACGACCCGAGCGACGCCATCGCCGTACGGGCGGCGGTGAGCGCGCTGCCGGCCCGGCAACGGAGCGCCGTGGTGCTGCGGTACTTCGCCGACCTGTCGGTCGTCGCGACGGCCGAGATCATGGGCTGTGCTCCCGGCACGGTGAAGTCACTCACCAGCCAGGCCCTCGATCGACTGCGAGCGGTGGTCATCTTCGACGACGACCTGGAGGTCGACCGTGCCTGAGCTCCGCCACCTCCTCGAGCGCTCGGTGGGCCCGGTGGCCCCGCTCGACCTCGACCGGGTCGCCAGCCGCATGCGAGCTCGGCACCGAGCGCGACAGGCGATGGTGGGCCTCCTGGTCCTGGTCGTGTTGGCCGGAGCTGCGGGGGTGGTCCATCACGACCGCCGCCGCGGCGACCACGCCGTGAACGTGATGACGGAACCGGATGTGGCGGGCGGGGGGACGGCGACGCCGACCACTGCGTCCTCGTGGTCAGAAGCGAGGGACATCAGTCCCGGCCAAGGCGTGGCGGTGTGGCCGCGGGCCGACCGGGACGCCCTCGTCGCGGAGTCGCAGAGGCGGGCGGACGCTGGTCATCCGCTGCCGAAGGATCCGTCGGCACTCGCGCTCGTCTTCGCTCGGGAGGTGCTCCGGTGGTCGGATCCGAGGGTGGTGACCGCGGCCCCGAAGGTGGAGGTGGGCTGGGAGGTGCAGCTCTCGAACGGACCCGAGGGAGCGCCGCCGGCCGAGGTTTGGGTGGTCGGGCTCGCCGGCACCGACGACCTTGGCGTCGAGTACTTCAACCTGGACTGGCACGACGGCATGAACCTGGGCATCAACATGTTCGAGGACGGGTCGTCCGACGCCGTCTCGTCGAACGCCTCGATCCCCGGCACCACGGCGGAGCTCACCGTCCGCTACGGCGATCACGCGCTGATCCGGGCCGCGGACGACCGCGAAGCCAGATGGTCCTTCTCCTTCGGGCCCGACCCCGGCCTCCCTGGCTCGCTGTGGGTGATCCTCAGAGACGGCACCGGCGCCGCTGTACAGGCGATCGGGACCGCGCTCCCCGCCGGTCCGTTCGCGGCGAGCTGAGTCAGCCCGAGAGCTGGGCCACCAGCGCGTCCACGCTGTCGACCGGGAGCTGGCAGGTGTAGCCCTCGCACACGTAGGCCCGGCCGTCATCTGGGCGCTCCTCCCACAGCGGCGATGCGGTGCGCTCGCCCCAGGCCACGACGGTGCGGGGTAGGTAGCGGGACTGGACGGCGGCCACCAGATCACCCCGATCGCCGGTGACGACCACCTCCTGGGCGTCAGCGGTGAGGTCGGCGGCGGCGAGGAGGTGGGCGAACGACATGGGGTGGCGGGTGGCCAGCTCACCCAGCCGCCGCAGGATGGCGTCGGCGGCGTCGACGTAGCCGTTCTCGCCGGTGAGGGCGCCCAGCCGGGCCAGCCCCACGGCGGCCATCGAGTTGGCCGACGGGGTGGCCCCGTCGAGAAGGTCCTTCTGGCGGGCCACGAGGCGCTCGGAGTCGTGGCCGGTGGTGAAGAGGAGGTCGTCGTCGGGGTCACGGAACAGGGCCAGGAGGGCGTCGGCGGTCTGGCCGGCCCGCGACAGCCAGACGGCCCGCCCGGTGGCCTCGGCCAGGCG
>DASXLH010000140.1:0-14214 GCA_036496335.1 Acidimicrobiales bacterium | reverse complement strand
GGCCGAGCACGCCACGGATCCGATCTGCCTCGGCACCACCACGACCGTGGCGCCGGCCCCGCCCGCCACCTCTCCGGCCCCGATCGTGGCCGTCTCGACGCCGGCGGCCGTGCCGGTGGACGCAGCCGGTGCCGGGACCGTGACGTACTCCTTCGATGGCACGACGCTGGCCGTCGTGTCCGCCACGCCGGCGACGGGTTGGACGGTCACCGTGGAGCGCGCCTCCGGCCGTGAGCTCGAGGTGCACTTCCTCCGGGAGGGGCGCCGGGTCGAGGTCTCCGTCGAGGTCGAGGACGGTGCCGCTCTGGTGAGGGTCCGGGTCCGCGAGGCCGACGACGGTGGCACGACGACGACCGAGGACCACTCGGGACCGGGTCGTGGCGACGACGACGGCGGACACCGCGGTCCCGGTTCAGGCGGTGACACCTCGGGTCGCTCGGGCGGCGGACACGACGGTTCGGACAGCTGACCGAGTGCGACGTCGGGGCTCTCGGGGTGGCGGCGCCGGCCGGCCGCGTGTCAGCGTGAGGCCCACCCTCGTACAGGAGTTGGGCCCGTGACCGATCCGCTGCCGACCTACGCCGAGCTCCCCGTCGTCGCCGGGGCGCCCCCTGGGTCCTCGTGGGGCGTCTGGGGCGAGGACGACAAGTTCGGCACTCTCAACCTCCAGACACCGGAACGGGCCCGGCGGGCGGCGGAGTCGGTGCGCAGCGGGCGGTGGTTCGCCTTGAACCTGCCCTTCGAGCTTCCCGACCCGCCCCTCTACAACCGGGCCCGGGTCCGTCACGAGGTCACCGGCGAGCTCGGCGGCGGCCACGACGACCTCCTGCACGACTGGAACACCCAGTCGTCGACGCAGTGGGACGGCTTCCGCCACTTCGCCCACCGCTCCCACGGCCATTACGGCGGTGTCGCCGACCAGGATCACGGCATGCACTTCTGGGCCGAGCGGGGCATCGTGGCCCGAGCCGTCCTGGCCGACGTCGACCGGTGGCGGGCGGCGCAGGGAAGGCCGCTCCGCCAAGGCGAGTCCGACCCGATCACCGGCCCCGAGGTCCTCGCCTGCCTCGAGGCCCAGGGCACGACCGTGGAGGTCGGTGACGTGCTGCTGGTCCGCACCGGTTGGACCACGTGGTACCGCACCTTGGATGCCGACGCCCGGGTGGCCCATGCCGCCGACCTCCACACCCCGGGTCTCGCCGGTCGCGAGCTCCCCGAGGTGCTGTGGGACCTGCACGTGTCGGCGCTGGCGCTCGACAACCCAGGGGTCGACATGTGGCCGCCCGGCCCCGAGACCGGGTTCTTCCACCTCGCTGCCCTCCCGCTGCTCGGCCTTCCGCTCGGGGAGCTCTGGGATCTCGACGGGTTGGCCGACGACTGCCGGTCGACCGGCACCTACGACAGCCTGCTCACCTCGGCGCCGATCAACGTCCACGCCGGGGTGGCCTCGCCCGCCAACGCCATCGCCATCCGCTGACCGGCGGGGTGCGACGCGGAGCTCACCCGGCCTGGGTCGTCGGGGAGTGGCAGATGGATTCGTCGCCGACGAGGCAGCCGCTCCTGAGGATCCGATCGCCCAATGGGCGCCGAAGGGTGACGGAGACGTCCTTGCCCTGCAAGATCGACTTGCAGGTCGTCCCTTCGGTGTGAACGACGGGGTGGATGATCACGACCCGGTCCGTCTCGTCGGCGTCGGCCCGACGGAAGGTGCTGCAGCCGCCGTAGAGCACCCTGATGTCGACGACGGAGCTCGACGGGTCCGATGAGCGCAGGGTCCAGCTGGCCCCTTCGTCCTTCGGGTAGTCGGAACAACCCGCGCCGATCATCACCAGCACGGCGAGGGAGGCGAGGACGACGGCCGCTCTCACGAACCGTTCGGCGCCACGAGCTCCACCCGCAGACCCTTGAGGGCGGCCGGGTCGATGTGGGCCCGGGTGGCGTCAGGGAGCTCGTCGACCTCGACCGGCACGTCGATCGACGCCAACCGGGCCAGCTCACCGGGCAGGTCGTCGACGGTGATGCCGAAGGAGAAGATGCCTTCGCCCCGGTCGGCCAGATGGCGGCCGGTCGGCGTGTCGTCGGCGAGGGGCCGGGCCAGCACGACGGTGTCGTCGAGGGTCGACCCCTCGATGGAGAGCACCGCGCCCCGGTAGCCGAAGCGCTCGTTCGTCACGGGCGTCGGGGGGCCGAAGCCGAAGGTGGTGGCGTAGTCGGACACCGCCCTGTCGAGGTCATCGACCACGATCGTCATGGTCGAGACGCCCCGGTAGCGCGGGTTCGTACCCGGGCCGAGGAGCATGCCGCCGATCACCTGGTAGAGCACGCCGTGGGTGCCTCGCGGGCCGAGCCAGGTGAGGCTGAGGGCGTTGGCGCTCTGGAACCTGGCCCCGGTGGCCTCGAACGACGCGGTGGCGGCGGGCACGTCGCCCACGTCGATGCTCATGGCGTAGAACCCGTCGCCGGAGCGGTCGAGGAAGCGGTGCAGCTGTGAGGCCTCGCCGGCCGGTTCCACCACGCCGAGGAAGCCGTCGCCGATGGCGAACTCGGCGTTGCCGAAGCCGCTGGCGCCCTCGCCCGCTCCCTCGAGCATCCGGCCGGGTTCGAGGGCGAGCACGCGCTGGATGGTCGGGATCCACTGCTGCCGGTCGCGCACCGCCACGATGATGTGGTCGAGTCGCTTGATGAGCGCCATGTGGCACCTCCCCGCGGCGGACGGTACGGCCCGCCCGGATCGACGGTCAACCGGGCCGTGCCGCCCGGTCGATCAGGCCCCCGTCGTGGCCCGGGCCAACTCGGTGCCGTCGTCCGTCGCGTGTCGAGGGCGGGAGACGGCGAACGTCAAGAGGCTGGCGACGACGAAGGCCACCAGGGAGGCGCTCAGCCAGGCGGGCGGGTCGAGGTGCAGGTCGGTCCGCCGGGCCATCCACCAGTCGGCCCACCAGCCGACAGTGCCCGGGTTCACGAGCTGGTAGGCGACGAAGCCGACGATCCACGGGATGAGCAGCAGGGGCCGGTCGGGCGCCGACTCGGTGATGTCCCAGCGGCGCCGCTGGATCACGTAGTAGTCGACGATGAACACCGCGAACAGGGGGACGAACACGGAGCCGATCAGGAACAGGAAGTCCTGGTAGGCGACGATGTTGAGCAGCAGGGCGAGCAGGGTGGCGACGGTGCCGATGCCAGCGGCCAGGAGCCGCCGGTCGACCCGAGGGACCAGGTTCTGGGCCGACACCGCGGTGGAGTAGATGTTGGCGAACCCCTCGTCGATCTCGTCGAACACGAGGATGACCAGGGCCAGGCCTCCGGCCGGGATGGCAATGATGGCGTCGATCACGTCGAAGCCCGGCTCCACCCGGAGGCCGGACAGGGCGAGGATGCCCAGGACGAAGAAGGCCGCCGACGCGACGGCATAGCCGATGCTGGCGCCCCAGAAGGCAGTACGGGCGTCCTTCGCCTGGCGGGTGTAGTCGGCGGCGAGGGGCATCCAGGACACCGCCAGGGCGGCCACCAGGTCGGCGGCCGGCCAGAAGCCGTTCCAGTCGCCGTCGGTGAGGCCCGGCAGGGGCTGGCGGAAGACCTCGACGAAGAGGTAGAGCGTCGACGCCAGCACCACCCACACGGCGTAGCGCTTGAGGATGTGGACCACCGCCAGCGGCCGGATGGCCATGAGGGTGGAGATGGCGCCGGCGATCAGCACGAACTGCCAACGCCAACCGCCGCCCACCACCCGGTTGGCCGTCTCGGCCATGATCACGATCTCGAAGACCGACCAGCCCAGGCACTGGACCAGGTTCACGACCGTGGGTGCGTAGGAGCCCCGTCGTCCGAAGAGGCCCCGCATGAGGACCATGGCCGGGGCGCCGGTCTCCGCGCCCGGGACGGCCGAGAGGCCGAGCAGGACGTTGCCGATGATGGTGCCGACCAGCACCGCGGTGAGAGCGGCCAACAGGGACATGCCGGGGGCCAGCAGGAACGTGGCCGTCACGGGCAGCAGGAGCGACACGCCCAGGTTGGCCCAGAGCGCCAGCTGGTCGCCCAGGCCGAGCGAGCGGGCCGGGGCCTGGTCGAGGGTGAGCGGGGGCTCGCCGGCGATCGTCATCGTGTCTCCCTTCGCCGGCATGACCCGGAGCAGGTTCGGCGGGTCGGGCGCCCTGGTGCGCCCCTCTCAGTCCCGTTCAGCGGCGGGGCTCCCCGGATGGTCGGGCCGTTACGTTACGCGTGATGGCTGTTCCCTCCCGAGCGATGCGAGTCCCTTCCCCTGGGATGCCGGCGGACCTGCGGGCCGCCGCCGAGGCGGCCAAGGGCTTCATGCCGCCGGACGAGGGGCTCGCCCTCTTCGAGGCCGGCCTCGAAGCCGGCCTCGAGGTGCCGGGGCGACCGCTGGTCGAGATCGGGAGCTGGTGCGGGAAGTCGGCGGTGTACCTGGGTGCGGCCGCCCGTCTGGCCGGGACGGTGCTCCTGTCGGTCGACCACCACCGGGGTTCGGAGGAGAACCAGGCCGGTTGGGAGCACCACGACGCCACGCTGGTCGATCCGTCCACCGGGCTCCTCGACACGCTGCCCACGTTCCGTCGCACCGTCCATGACGCCGGCCTCGATGACGTGGTGGTGGCCGTGGTGGGAAGCTCGGTACCGGTGGCACTGGCCATCGATGCCACCGCCGCGCTGGTGTTCATCGACGGCGGGCACGGCGCCGCTCCCGCCCACGCCGACTACGAGGCATGGTCGACCAAGGTCGCCCCCGGCGGCCACCTCGCCATCCACGACGTGTTCCCCGACCCGGCCGACGGCGGCCGTCCGCCCTACGAGATCTACCTCCGGGCCGTCGACGACGGGTTCGAGCCGGTGGCGGCGGCCGGCTCGCTCCGGGTGCTCTGCCGCCCGGGCGGGAATCCGGGACGCCGGCCCTCCGAGGCGCATGAATGACAGCCGTCCGTCCAGCTCAGGGCGTTCTCGGCGCCGGTGAAGCCGACAACAAGAGCGGATGTCGCCCATCCGCTGCGTCTCTGAGGGGTAGAGAGCTGTCATGGCCAACCAGACGTATGCGATCACCCACGTCGTCGGCACCTCGCCCGACGGCATCGACCAGGCGGTGCGCAACGGCGTCGCCAAAGCGGCCGAGTCGCTCCGGGATCTCGACTGGTTCAAGATCACCGAGATCCGGGGCTGGATGGACCACGGCGCCGAGGTGCGCGACTTCCAGGTCACGATGGAGCTCGGGTTCCGCTACGAGAGCTGACCGCCCGGCCAGCTCCGAACAGGTGGCGTGCGATGGCTGACCCGTGCTGGATCGCGCTCCTGCGGGGGATCAACGTCGGCACGGCCAAGCGGATGGCCATGGCCGATCTGCGCAGGATCCTCGGGGCGGTGGGCGGCGGGGAGGCTCGCACACTGCTGAACAGCGGCAACGCCGTCTTCACCGCCCCCGGGTCGGAGATGGCGGTCGCCGGCCAGGTCGAAGCCGCCATCCGTGACGAGCTGGGACTGGAGGTGCGGGTGCTCCTGCGCTCCCGCAACGAGCTGGCGTCGGTCATCGCCGACAACCCCCTCCTGGCCGAGGGCCTCGACCCGGGCAAGCTGGCGGTCAGCTTCCTCGACGCCGAACCGGTCACGGGGCGCTGGGACCTCGAGCCGGAGGCGTACCTCCCGGACCGGTGGGCACGGGGGAAGCGAGCCGTGTACCTCTACCTGCCGAACGGCTTCAGCGGCTCCCAGCTGCCCGACTTCGGCAAGGTGCTGGGAGTGACGCCCACCGCCAGGAACTGGAACACGGTCACGAAGCTGGCCGCCCTCGCGGCGGCCTGACGGTGGGCTGGCTCAACGTCCGACCGCGCCGGCGAGCGGGCCGGCGAGGTCGCCGACCTCAGACACGACGACCCGCTCGAGGCCGAGCCAGCCGGCCATGAGGGCCAGCTCGTCGGCCAGCTCGGCGGCGATGGCTCCGGGACGGGCGGCATGGCCGGGCTCGACGAACGCGCCGAGCACCAACAGCGAACCGCCCGCTCGGTCCGCCTTCAGGTCGACCCGGGCCACCAGCTCACGGCCCAGCAGGAAGGGATACACGTAGTAGCCGTGGACGCGGGAGGCCCGGGGAACGTAGATCTCGAGCCGGTAGTCGAAGCCGAACAGGCGGCGCACCCGGTCCCGCTCCCATACCAGCGAATCGAAGGGGGACACCAGGCTGCGGGCCCGGACCACGCCGGGGCGTCCGGCCGGATCGACGTAGGCCGGTGCGGTCCAGCCCTCCACCCGGGCCGGGAGCAGCCGACCGTCGTGCACCAGGTCGGCGATGAGCGCCGCCACCGGCTGGCCGGGAGCCGTGCCGTCGACCCGTCCGGCCACCCCGCCACCGAGGCGGAAGTAGTCGGCCAGGTCGCGGGTCGTCGCCACGCCCAGCGCTCCCGCCGCCAGCAGGAGCAGCTGGCGGCGGGCCTCGTCGGCGTCGGGCGCCGGGCCCCGCAGCTCGGCCGGGACCGCCCGCTCCGGGAGGTCGTAGACGTGCTCGACGCCCTTGCGGCCGCGGGTGACGATCACCCCGGACGCCCAGAGCCAGCGCAGGGCGGTGCGCACCGGCGTCGACCCCCAGGCCCGGGGCCGGGGCCCGGCCGGGGCGGGGCGCCCGGCCGCGTCGGCCAGGGCGGACGAGGTGCTCGGCCCGTTCAGCTCGAGGTGGCGCACGAGCGTGTCGGCGAGCCCCGGTTCGAGGCGTGACGTCCACCGTGGGTCTCGGGACCACGCCTCCATGCGCCATCGCAGGAGCGGATAGAGGCGGATGGGCAGCAGCGACGCGTCGTGGGCGAAGTACTCGAACAGCTCACCTGTCGCCGTCAGGTGATCGAGCGAGGCGGTGGGGTAGGGGCCCCGACGGGAGTAGACGGGTAGGTACTGGGCCCGGGCGAGGACGTTGATGGGGTCGACCTGGAGCACGTGGATGGTGTCGATCACCGACCGCAGCCCGGAGCCGGAGGTCGGCCGACCTCGGCCGAAGCCCTGGGCCCGGAGTGCCAGACGGCGCGCTTCGTCGGCGCTGAGCTCGACGGTCACGGTGGTCGGGATCAGTCGAGGTCGAGCTCGGCCTCGAGGCCGTCGACGGACGGGAGCAGGTCGTGGTCGACGAACAGGCCGCTGGCGGGCGTCGTGTGCGACAGCGCATCGGCGGCCAGCACCACCGCCGCGGCCGTGTAAGTGGAGCGCTCGTCGCTCGGGAACGTGACCTGCTGCGGGTGCACAAGACCGGTGAAATAGGCGCCGTCGTCGGTTCGCAGCTGCTGCGCCCAGCAGAACAGGGCGAGGGCCCGTTCCGGCAAGTCGGCGCCGAGCGCCGCCAACGCGCACTCACAGGTCTCCGCCGCGGTCACCCAGGGTCGGTCACTCACGCAACGGACACCGCGACCCTCCATCACGAAGCGCTCCCAGCCGGCCTCCAGGCGATCGCGGGCCGGCTCCCCACGCAGGGCTCCGACCAGCACCGGGTAGTACCAGTCCATCGCCCACCGCTCCTTGGGCAGGAAGGCCTCGGGATCGTGGCGGATCGTCCGCACCAGGGCGGCCGCCGACAGCTCCCAGTCGGGCCGCTCCAGTCCGAGCTCCTCGGCCAGGGCGATGGCGCACCGGAGGCTGTGGCTGATGGACGACGATCCGGTGAGCAGGGCGTATGGCCACGGGGTGCCGTCGACGTGCCTCGCCCAGCGGACCTCGCCCCTGGCCGTCTGGAGGTCGAGCACGAAGTCGATGGCTCGCTCGACCATCGGCCACATCGTCTCGATGAAGCCCCGGTCGCGGGTGAGCAGCCAGTGGTGCCAGACGCCGGTGGCCGGATAGGCGCAGATGTTGGCGTCGAGCTTGGGCTCCTCGACTCCGTCGGCGAGGTAGTACTGGTGCCACGAGCCGTCGGGCCGCTGGGATCCGATCAGCCAGTCGTAGGCGCGCTCTGCCTCCCGCCACCGCCCCCCGAGCGCCAGGGCCATGACCGCTTCCGTGTGGTTCCAGGCGTCGCCGTGGACGCCACGGGCCCAGGGGATGAGGCCCGACGGCAGCTGATCGGCCGCGATCGAGTCGATCGTGGCGCTGACCTGGTCGGCCGTGAGCACCCCGGCCACCGTCGGCAGGGTCATGCCGTGGCCTTGCGGGCGTAGACGACGAGGCTCTTGCCGAGGACGGGCGCCAGCAGCCGCTCGGGGACACGGGTGACCGCGGGGGCCTCGACGATGTCCCGGACGAGCAGGCGGTGGTAGGCCTCGACGGCCGGATGGTCGTCCCGATCCGGTCCCACCGCGCAGCGCAACCACCAATAGGGCGAGTGGAGGGCGTGGGTCCGGTGTGAGCTCGACGGCCGCAGGCCGGCTCCTCGCAGGACCTGGGCCAGGCCGTTGCGGCTGTAGATCCGGACGTGGCCGCCGGGCACATGAGGAGCGTGGTACTCGTCGGACAGCTGCCAGCACACCTGCTCCGGCAACCAGGACGGCACGGTGACGGCGATCGTCCCACCGGGGCGCAGGACCCGGGCGAGCTCGGTGGCGGCGCCCTGGTCGTCGCCGATGTGCTCCATCACCTCGGAGGCGATGATGCGGTCGAAGGTCCCGTCCGGGAACGGCAGGGCGAGGGCGTCGGCACCCACGGCGGCGATGCCCGCCCCTGGCCCGAGCTCTCCGGCCTCGTGCATCGACGCCGTCACGGCCCGGACGTCGGCCAGGCCGACGAGGTCGAGGTCGGCGGCCACCACCCGGGCTCCGAGCTTGGCCGCCTCGAAGGCGTGGCGGCCGCCACCGCAACCGAGGTCGAGCAGGCGGTCGCCCCGCTGCAGCTCCAGCCGGCCGTAGCGGACCGTCAGCACGTCCGGCGCGCCTCGCCTCGAAGGCTGCGCCCGGTTCGGGGCCCCCCGGCGCGGGTCCCTGTCCGGGCGATCACCTCCCGGTAGAGCGCGGTCGTCTCCTCGGCGGTCCGCTCCCACGAGTAGCGCTCGACCACCCGGGCCCGCCCGGCCTCCCCGACGGCGGCACGTCGCGCCGGATCGTCGAGCAGCTCGGCGATGGTGCCGGCCAGCGCGGCGGAGTCGCCCGGAGGGACGAGCACGGCGGTCGTCCCATCCTCGCCCACCACCTCCGGCAACGCGCCGCCACGGGTGGCCACCAGGGGTGTGCCCGTCGCCATCGCCTCGACGGCCGGCAGGGAGAAGCCTTCGTAGAGGGACGGGACGATGGCCAGCTCGGCTTCGGCGTAGAGCTCGGTGATCCGGTCGTCGGAGATGCCGGTGACGAAGGTGATGGCGTCGGCGACGCCCAACCGGTCGACGATGGCGGGGATCTTCGAACCCTGCTTCGGCCGGCCGATGACGGTGAGCGTCACCTCGGGCCGCTCGACCCGCAGCTTGGCCAGGGCCTCGAGGAGGAACACGAGGCCCTTCATGGGCACGTCGGACGACGTCGTCGTGATGAGGCGGCCCGGCACCCGCTGGATGTGGGGAAGCGGGCTGAACTGCTCGGGGTCGACGCCGATCTGCACGACCCGGAGCCGCTCGGGTTCGACGCCGTGGTCGCGCACGATGTCGGCGTGTGACGACTCCGAGACGGTGACGATCAGCTCGAGCCGCTGCGCCACGCGGGTCTGCATCCGGGTGAAGCCGTACCACCGTCGGATCTGGGTCCGTTGCCGCCGGCTGGTGGCCTGGCCCAGCTCGACCCGGCGGTCGACGGTGATCGGGTGGTGGATGGTGCCCAGCACCGGCAGCCCGGCGTTCATCATCGCCAGGAGCCCGGTGCCCAGGCACTGGTTGTCGTGCACGATGTCGAAGTCGTCGAGACGGGCCAGGAGCGCCCGCTTGGCCCGCAGGCTGAACGTCCACGGCTCCGGGAAGCCGGCCACGGACATGACGCCGACCTCGCCGACGTCGATGAGGTCCCGGTACTCCCACGGCGCCGGCAGGCGGAAGGGATGCGGCTCCTCGAACAGCTCGAGGCTGGGCAGCTCCGTGAGGGCGACACGGGGGTCCAGCTCGGGGTAGGGCGGGCCGCTGAACACCTCGACGTGGTGGCCGAGCTCGACGAGGGCCTTGGACAGCCGTCGGGTGTAGACGCCTTGGCCGCCGACGTGGTTCTTGCCCCGGTACACGAGCAGCGCGACGCGCAGAGGGTCGCCAACCATTGCCGGTTCAGCTTGGTCGAAACTTGACCGGACGGTCAAGTCTGCTGGCCCGTGGAGCCGGCGGGCGCGGCCCGTCGGCGGTCGGCCAGGGTGAGCAACCACGCCAGTCCGAGCAGGAGCACGGCGCCGACGACGAAGGGGCCGTCGCCCAGCCGGGTGTAGAGCGTGAGGCCCGTGCGGCGGTCGATGGTGGCCGTCTCCACCTGGCGGGGCCCGAGGTCGCTGTGCTGGTGCACCCGGCCGTCCGGGTCGACGAAGGCGCTGAAGCCGGTGGGCGCCGCTTGCGCCACCCAGCGGCCCGTCTCGATGGCCCGGAGGCGGGCCGCACCGAGCTCGAGGGACGGCATCTGGGCGTTGCTGTACGACGAGGCGTTGGTCGGTACCAGGAGCACCTCGCCGCCGGCCTTCACCGCGTCGCGGGCCCGACGGGGGAAGAACACCTCGTAGGAGATCACGACCCCGAGGCGGCCGGCATCGGTGTCGAGCACGCCGGGCCCGTGCCCGACGGTGGCGTCGCGCGGCACCGCGCCGACGTCGGCCACCCGCTCGATCATCGACCGGAAGGGGATCCACTCGCCGTAGGGGACCCGCTGGTTCTTCGTGTACTCGGGTCCGGGCGCGCCGGCCGGCGACCACGCCTTGACGAAGTTCCGGAACCGGGTGGCGCTCACGTCCTGGACGAGGCCGACGACGACGGTCGAGTCCAGGGCCCGGGCCAGCTGCGCGAGCTGATCACCCTCGGACGAGGAGGTCACGTCCGACTCGAGCTTCACCACGTCCTCGGGCAGGAGCGTGAGGACGGTGCCCGTCGGGACCCCGGCGGCGGCGGCGAGGTGGGCGTCGAAGACCACCTTGGTGGACGAGTCGATGGCCCTCGTACCGCGCTCGCCGCCGCCCTGGACCAGGGCCACCGACAAAGCGGCTCCGGGTGCCGGCGGCGCCACGGCCAGGCCGGCGACGGTGACGGCCACGGCGACCGCGGCCGAGATCCCGGCTCGCCACCAGTGGCGCCGGACCACGCCGGCCAGGCTCACCCCGCCGGCCGCGACCGCCGCCGCAATGGTGAGCGAGCCTCCCAGGCGGGCGATCTGGGCCAGCGGGCTCCCGGACTGAGTCTGGGCGAGGAGGGCCACCGGCACGCCGCCGAAGGGCCAGGCGCCACGCAGGGCCTCGACGCCGACCAAGGCGGCGGGAAGTCCGAGGGCCGCCCAGCGCCCCGGCGTGACCAGGGCCTCGGCTCCCGCGTTCAGCATGGCCACCAGGAGGGTCGACACCAAGGCGCCGGGGGCCGAGAACTCGGTCATCCACCAGAAGCCGGGCACCATCCAGCCGAGACCGAAGGCGAGCCCGGTCTTCGCTCGCGCCCGCCAGCCCTGACCGTCGATGGCCCAGGCCAGGAGGCCGACCCCCACGACGGCCAGCGGCCACCAACCGAACGGCGGCAGCGCGGCCGCCACGGCCAGCCCGCCGACGAGTCCGGCGACAGGTCCGACAACCCGTCCGACCGGCTCGCCGCCCTCCCGACCCCGAACTGGCTGCCCCACGCGCCAGTTTCGGGCTTCAGGCGCACCCGGTTCGTCAGGCGGGGCGGATCGGGCCGGTTCGGGCTCGGGTGCGTCGACCTCGGCAACCGGTTCGACCGCGCCTCCGGTGGTGCGTCCGGAGGGCACGGCGGCACCGTAGCGACACGAGGTGGTCCGTCGTCCCCGCCCCGCGGGTGCGCCCGGGTCGGTGGGGGCGGGTCAGGTCTCGAGCGCGAGGTGCACGACGTAGCGGTAGGCGGCCGACCCCGGCGGGTGGCAGGCGAAGAGGGTCGCCGTCGACGCCGTGGTCTGGTCGACGATGTGGATGGCCGTGGGTGGCACGACCTCGGAGCTGGTCACCCGGTAGACGAACCGGCCCCCGGGCGTGGCGAAGACGACCTGGTCGCCGATGGCGAGCTCGTCGATGTCGCGGAACGGGTGGGTGTGGGTGACCCGGTGCCCCGCCACCACCACGTTGCCGACCTGGCCCGGCAGGGCGCTGCCCGGCCAGTGCCCCGGGCCTCGGGCCAGCGTCCCCAGGGTGATGCCTTCGTCCATCGGGACCTGGAGGTGGAGCTTGGGTATCTCGATCGTGCCGAGGTGGATGACCGGATCGACCGCGTTCGGGTCGGGCGGCGCCACCGGCGCGGGGAGCGCGGTCGCCGGCTCGGTGACCGCCGGGACCGTCGTGGGGATCGGGGAATCGGCGAGCGAGGCGGCCGGCGAGTCGGCAGCCGCCTGTCGGGAAGGGGACGTGCCGCACCCGCCGACGAGGGCGATCAGCGCCAGGGCGACCCCGAGCGCGGCCAGGCGCCGTGGCCCCGGCGCCGGAAGGCCGTCAGTCGATGGAGCCATCGCCGGTGAGGTTCGTGTCGGTCATGGCGCCAGCTGCCAGCTGTAGGCGCTCGGCCGCGGCCCGGCCGGTGCCGATGCAGGCCGGGACACCCACGCCGCTGAGGGCGGCGCCGGCCAGCGCTAGGCGCGGGTGGTCGGCCTGGAGCTCGTCGAGGGCCCTGGCGATGCGGGCCAGGTGGCCGGGGGCGAACTGGGGGAACGACCGGGGCCAGCGGTGGATCCGCAGCTCGGACGGCTCAGCGGTGATCCCCATGGTGGTGTGGAGGTCGGACCGGAGGCGACGGACGAGCTCGTCGTCGGGCAGGGCGGCGTCGTCGTTGTCGACCCGACCGGCCGAGACCCGCAGCAGGACCTGGCCGGATCGGCGCAGATGGGCCCACTTCCGGTCGGCCCAGGTGCACCCGGTCATCGTCAGGCCCTCCGGCCGGGGCACCACGAACCCGCTGGCGTCGAGCGCCCGCGGCACCGCCTCGTCCGGAAAGGCCATCGTGGCCATCGCCACCGAGGCGTGCTCGACGGCGGCCAGCACGGCAGCCGTCGTCGGCGCCAGCGTGCTGAGGAGCCGGGCCGAGACCCAGGCCGGGCCGGCCAGCACGGCGGCATCGGCGTGCAGGCCCCCGGGTGACCCGTCGTCGAGGAGGTAGCCGCCGTCGTCAGGGGCGATCCTCCGCACCGGCGTAGCCAGACGCACGGACCCGCCCCTCGACTCGACGGAGGCGACGAGGGCGTCGATCAGCCGGCCGAGGCCGCCGGGCAGGGTGAGGAAGACGGGTGCCGGTGCCGAACCGGGCGCCGGTGTGGGCGCCGCCGCTGTGGTGGCGCGGAGGGACCGGGTGAGGGACCGGTCCCGCCGGGCGGCGGTCGCCAGCTGGGCGGCGGACACGTCGATGGACAGCTGGTCCACATGGCCGGCGTTGATGCCGCCGACCAGCGGGTCGACCAGCCGGGTCGCCACCTGCGAGCCGTACCGGCTTCGGATGAGGGCACCCACGGCGACGTCGTCGGTGATCGGGCGGCCGGGGAGGTACGGCTCGAGCGCGGCCCGCGCCGCTCCGAGGGGGCTCAGGACTCCGGAACGGCGGAGCGAGCCGAAGTCGGTCGGAACCCCCAGCACCGAGCCGGTGGGCATCCGGCGCAGAGCACCCCGGGTGAACAGGTAGGCCGAGGTCTCCGACGGGCCGACCAGCTCGTCGGCCAGGCCGAGCTGACCGCAGAGCTCGAGCGCCTCCGGCCGGCGGGCCACGAAGGAATCGGCCGCCGTCTCGAGGTCGACGCCGGCGAAGGGCACGGCATGGAGCTTGCCCCCGGCATGGTCGGCGGCGTCGAGCACGACGACGTCGTGCCCGGCCTCGGCCAGGTGGTGGGCGGCGGTGAGCCCGGCGATGCCGGCGCCCACCACGGCGACCTTCACGAGCCCGACTTCGTCGACGCCGCGGTGGTGGCGAGCACGAGCTCGGCCAGCCCGGCCAGCACGCCGGCGTCGTCGTTGGCCACGGGGGTGCGGGCGAAGGCGAGGCCGGCGGCGTCGGCGGCCCGCCGGGCCTCGATGTCGACGTCGTAGAGGACCTCGAGGTGGTCGGCCACGAAGCCGCACGGGCACACCAGCAGCCCGTCGACGGCCGGGTCGGCGGCGGCCTCGTCGACGATGGCCAGCACGTCGGGCCCGATCCACGGCTCCGGCGTGCGGCCGGCCGAT
>DASXLH010000139.1:0-1987 GCA_036496335.1 Acidimicrobiales bacterium | reverse complement strand
ATCGTTCGGGATCTCCCAGGTGGTGAAGCCCATGACCACGCCGAAGGAGGTGGCGGGGTCGGTCATCAGGGTCGTGCCGTCGTTGATGGTCGCCTTCACGCCCTTGGTGGCGAGGTAGCGCTCCGTCGCCTCCAGGTCCTTGACCTGGTAGCTCACGGCGTAGATGCCCTCGCCGTTCGACACCACGTCGGCGCCCACCGCGGAGGTGTCGTCGGCCGGGGTCGCCAGCTCGATCACGAGATCCTCACCCACCGCGTAGAACGAGCTGTGGGTGCCGGTGAGGCTGCGGTCCTCCTCGTGGAGGAGCGTCCCGCCGAGCAGGTCGCCGTAGAGGTGCTTGCCCCGGCTCTGGTCGCGCACCGTGAGGGTGACGTGCGACGACTTGGTGATACCGATCGGGTGCTCGGTCCACCGGTTGGCCCGGAACGAATCCGTGAAGCGGGGGTCCTGCATCCCGCCCATGCCGCCCGGCTGGGGAGCGACGATGAACTCCAGCTGGGTGATCGTGTCGCGGGGGTGGGTGAACATGGCGCCGGGAGGCGGCGTGTCGTCCGACCGGTCGCCCATGCCGCCGAGCACACGCACGTTCTCGGCCCGCAGGTCGCGGTACAGCTCGTCGAAGTCGTCCTTCGACGCCACGTACCAGGCGATCGAGTGCCAGCGCTGGCCGAAGCGGCGGAAGAAGCGACCCACCGGGGCCCGGTCCCAGCCCTCGACGTCCATCGACGGCGCCATCGGCTCGATGCAGAGGTCGCCGACCTGGACGAGCGAGCCGTAGCGCTTCAGCCCGTCCGAGAACTGGTGGTCCATCCAGCGATCGACGGCGAAGACGTCGTCGTACCAGGCGTCGAGCTTGGTGAGGTCGTCGCTCATGTGGATGATGTGGAAGTTCTTCCCGATCGTGAACACGGGGCGAGTCTGTCGCGTCGCCGATGACCGGGACGAACCGCCCCGGTCGGACGTCCTCACCTTGCCGGCCAGGGCGGGCGTGGCATCGTGTGCCGGCGGGCGCGTGGTGGAACTGGCAGACACGCCGGCTTTAGGTGCCGGTGCTTCGGCGTGAGGGTTCGAGTCCCTCCGTGCCCACGGGCGGTTCGGTGGCCAGAGTGCAAGGATCCCCTCGATGCGTCGACGCCTCTCGACGATCGACACCTGGGCCGACGACCCGCGCCTCGACCGGCCGCCCGCCTGGATGCGAGCCCTGGCTGCAGGCGTGCTCATCCTCTCGGTCGTTGTCGTTCTGGTGGCCCTCGACGTCGTGCGATCCGGTCCGATCAACCCGACGTACGAGCCCTGCACCGTGCCCCCCGGGACCAGTCCGGCGGAGCCGTTCGGCAAGGCGCGGGTGGTGACGCTTCGAGTCGACCACGGCCGATGGGACGACCTGGACTTCTCCGGTGTCCGCTGGGGCACCGGCGTGCCCGCACCGGCGGGGTTGCCCGACGGGCCGGTCACCGCCACCGTCACCAAGCTGGGCGAGTCGGCACAGCTGTACGGGTCCGACGACACGATCGTCGTGGACCACGTCGAGGCAGTGCTGGCGGACGGCACCCGGCTCGAGCTCGGCCGTCCGGGCTGCGACTGACGCCTCGTCCGTCGGCCGGGCGGGTGGCCTACCGTCGCCGCCATGCGGATCGGCGTCAGCGCCAGTGCTCCCACCGTCGACGACATCGTCGAGCAGGCCGTGCAGGCCGAGGCCGCCGGCCTCACCAGCCTCTGGTTCGCGTCGGGGGGCACGGCCGGCGACCCGCTGGTCGCCATGGCGCTGGCCGGGCGGGCCACGTCCACCCTGGAGCTGGCCACGGGAGTGCTCCAGACCTATCCGTCCCATCCCGTGCTCATGGCGGAACGGGTGGCGTCGGTGGTCAACGCCGTCGGACGCCCGGTGACGATCGGCATCGGCCCGTCCCACGCCGCGCTGGTGGAGTGGGCCTACGGGATGTCGTACGACCACCCGGGCCGGCACACCGAGGAGTACCTGACGATC
>DASXLH010000138.1:0-3817 GCA_036496335.1 Acidimicrobiales bacterium | reverse complement strand
CCGCCTCGACGCCACTGATCGGCGGGTCATCACCATCACCGGCATGGCGGCCGGCTTCACCGTCCTGTTTGGCACCCCGTTGGGGGCGGCCGTGTTCGCCCTCGAGATCCTCCACCGCCGTGGACTCGAGTACTACGAGGCGCTCATGCCGGCCGTGATCGGCTCGCTGTCGGGCTACGTGGTGTACCTCGCCATCACCGGCATCGGCCTGCAGCCGATCTGGCAGCTACCCGGGTCCACCGCGCTCCACGGGGTCGACCTGGTGTGGGCGGGGGTGTGCGGAGTCGTCGGTGCACTGGTTGCCACGGCGTTCACCTATCTCACCCAGGTCCTTCGGGCCGGGTTCCGTCGCTTGCCGAGCCTGAGCCGACCAGTCCTCGGCGGAGCCGCCCTGGCGCTGCTGGCGTGGCTCTCCCCCTTTGCGCTCACCTTCGGCGAGCAGCAGATCGGCTACGTCACGACGACCGACCTCGCCCTCCGAACCCTCGCACTCGCGGCGGTGGCCAAGCTCGTGGCTTCCTCGGTCACGTTGACGAGCGGCTGGAAGGGCGGGTTCATCATCCCGCTCTTCTTCATCGGCACCTGCCTCGGCCGGATCGGGCACCACGTGCTGCCACACACCAACGAAGCGGTCCTCATCGCCGCGCTCATGGTCGCCTGCAACGTGGGCGTCACGAAGACGCCGCTCGGGTCGGTGCTGGTGGTGACCGGGATGGCAGGGCTCACCCTGCTGCCGACCACGCTCATCGCCGCCGTCGTCGCCCTGCTGCTCACCTCCAACGTGAACCTGATCGACAGCCAGCGTCGACGGAGTGAGGCCGTGCCGGTCGACGGCGTCTCGTCGCCCGTCCTCGGCGGGGAGCCATGACCGACCCGACGCCAGTGCCGGCGATCGCCATGAGCGACACCGACTATCGGATCCTGGCCCGCTTCCGCTTCGCGCTGCGGGTGTTTCTACGGTTCTCCGAGGAGGCGGCCCGCGCCGCCGGCATGACCCCGGCGCAGCACCAGTTGCTCCTCGCCGTCCGTGGGTTCCCGGACGGACCGCCGACGATCTCCGACCTGGCCCACTGGTTGCAGCTCCGCCACCACTCCACCGTCGAGCTCATCGACCGCGCCGTCGAAGCCGACCTGCTGGTCCGTCACGGCGACCAGGTCGACCGGCGCCGCCAGCGGCTGGTCCTGACCGACCGAGGGGAGCAGGTCCTCGCCTCGCTGTCAGCGGCGCACAAGGAGGAGCTGCGCCGGTTCCGCACGGAGATGGCCGATGTCCTCGCCGAGCTCCAAGAGCAGTGAAAGGAGCCGACCGCGACCCATCGGACTCGCCGAAACGCCGAAGGGCCGGCGGGAGTCGACTACCTGCGGTCGGACATGAACGGGAAGCGGGAGCGGGTCTCGGCGACGTGGCGTGCGGTCGCCTCAACCATGACGGTGCGCTCGCCATCGCCAGCCGACACCAGGACCTCACCCAACGGATCGATGATGCAGCTGTCGCCGGCGTAGAGCAGTCCACCGCCTTCGCCCACCCGATTGACCCCGACGACGTAGGCCTGGTTCTCGATGGCCCGGGCCTGCAACAGCGCCCGCCAGTGCAGGCTGCGGGTGGCGGGCCAGTTGGCGGGGACCACGAACACATCGGTGCGAGGCGCGAGCTGCCAGAACTCATCCGCGAAGCGGAGGTCGTAACAGACGAACAGGCTGACTCGGAGCCCTGCGATGTCGACGGTGACGAGCTCCTCGCCGGCCCGGAAGTGCTCATCCTCGCCGGCGTAGGTGAAGGGGTGGATCTTGCGGTAGCGGTGCGTCTCGCCATCCGGGCCGGCCACCACGAACGTGTTCCACGGCCGCCGATCGTCGCCGGGATCGGTAGGGAGCTCGGGGCAGCTGCCGCCCAACCAGACGCCGTGCCGACGGGCCTGTTCGGCGAGGAACGTCGAGGATGGCCCGCCTTCGGGTTCGCCGAGGTCGGCCACGCCGACGGCGAACCCGGTGGAGAACGTTTCGGCCAGGACCACCAGCTCGGCACCGTTCTCGGCGGCTTCACTGATCTTCGGGGCCAACCTGGCGAAGTTGGCCTCCCGGTCGAGCCAGACGATGTCGTGCTGGATGGCGGCGATGCGCAATGCGCCCCTGCTCACGGGGCGAGACCAGCCAGGCGCTCTGCCGCCTCGTCGAGCACCTCGAGCCGCTTGCAGAAGGCGAAGCGCACCAGGTGTCGGCCGTGCTCGCGCCTGACGTAGAACACCTCGTTGGGGATGGCCACCACCCCGCACCGTGCGGGCAGAGAACGACAGAACGCCATGCCGTCCCCATCGGGTTGCAGCGTCCGGATGTCGACGGTGGCGAAGTAGGTCGCCTGGGGCACGAACGTCTCGAAACCGGCGGTCCGCAAGCCCGTCACCAACCGGTCCCGCCTTGCCTCCAGGCTCGCGGCGATCTCCGCGTAGAAGGAGTCGTCGAGATCGAGACCGACGGCGATCGCCGGCTGGAACGGCGCTCCGTTGACGAAGGTCAGGAACTGCTTGGCGGTGCGAGCGGCGGTCACCAGCTCGACCGGTCCGCAGAGCCAGCCGATCTTCCAGCCCGTGGTGCTGAACGTCTTCCCGCCCGAAGAGATCGTGAGGGTGCGCTCCGCCATCCCCGGCAAGGTCGCCAACGGGACGTGGGCGGCGCCCGAGAAGACGAGATGCTCGTAGACCTCGTCGGTCACGACGATGAGATCGTGCTCGATCGCCAGCCCGGCGATCTGGCCGAGCTCCTCGAGGTCGAACACCTTGCCGGTGGGGTTGTGCGGTGTGTTCAACAGCACCAGCCGTGTCCGCGGGGTCACGGCCGCCCGGAGCTCATCGACGTCGAAGCCGTAGCTGCCGTCGGCGCCCGGGCGCAGAAGGACCGGCACCACGCGAGCACCAGCCAGCGCGATGCAGGCCGGGTAGCTGTCGTACATCGGCTCGAACACGACCACCTCGTCGCCGTCCTCCAGCATTCCGAGCAGCGAGGCCGCTAACGCCTCCGTGGCTCCGGCGGTCACCAGCACCTCCGACTCGGGGTCGTGCACGAGGCCATAGAAGCGTTGCTGGTGGCGGGCGATCGCTTCTCGGAGCACCAATGCGCCCGGACCAGGAGGGTACTGGTTGACCCCGGCGCGAATGGCAGTGACAGCAGCCTCGAGCACCACGCTCGGGCCGTCGGTGTCGGGGAACCCCTGGCCGAGGTTGACCGCACCGGTCGCTGTTGCCAAGGCCGACATCTCGGCGAAGATCGTCGTCCCGAAGCCGGCCAGCTTGGAGGTCAAGGCCGGTCGTGCTCCCATCGCGGTCGGCTTCGACACGCCGCCATCATGGAGCCTCGTATCACTGACCCGTCGCATGCTTCGGTCCTACACGACGAAGTGCGTCTGGCTCTAGGACGTTCTCCCGGGGGAGGAGGGCGTCGTCGAGGCATTGAGGGACTCAACCCCGCACCACGTCCGAAGCACCTATGGGAGGGGCGTCGCTCCGGGCGTCCGGCTTCCCGTCGGCGCCTCGAGTGGGTTGTCACAGAAGCCGGCCTCGACCCAGCTGCGGGCGGGCATGGTCGGGGCCGGAGGCTCCTCCCCGTTGGCTGCACGTGCACGGCCTGGCGTGATCGCGTCGGGGTCGATCCGCACGGCACTGCCCGCGACGGTCACCGCCACGGAATCGAGTCCTCGGGGCCCCGGGCCCCCGATCTCGTCGCCGGCCTCGGTGTAGGTCTCGCCGTGAACCGGGGAGATGAACAGCCTTTCGGACGGACACCACCACAGCACCTCGTCGCTGAGATGCGTCGTACGAGGCAA
>DASXLH010000137.1:0-3830 GCA_036496335.1 Acidimicrobiales bacterium | reverse complement strand
TCCCCTGATGGGTGACGCAGTCGATGGCGAGCTCGGCTTCACGCAGGTCGAGGGACAGTCGGCGCACGGTCTGGACCCCCGGGATCACCAAGGTGCCCTTGCCGGTGACGATCTTGAAGCCCAGGCTCTCGCTGACCTGGTCGCTGGGCGTGTGCTGCCGCAGGCCGGAGAGGATGAGCGCCTCGTTCGGCTCGGCCACCCGCCACATCAGCTTGAAGATGATGATCGCCGCGACCAGCGCTGCGACCACGAGGATGCCGATGGTCTCCATTTTTTGACTGCTCCTACATGGGGGTGACGACGACGGTGCGGGGCGGGAAGTACTCGATCACGACGATCCGGCTGCCCCGATCGATCGTGGTGTCCTTGTCGTCGGCATAGGCGTGGAACGCCTCGCTCCCGCCGCGGATGCTGACCATGACCTCGCCGATGTGGCCTGGCTCGATGGTGCCGGTGACACGGCCGATCTTCCCGACGAGCTCGTTGTCAGCCACGGGCCCAGCATCGCAGCCGCAGGTGCGCGCTGCTCCGCCCTCCGTCCCGATGTCCACCCGTCTGCACGCCCGTCAAGGTCGTCACTCGGGCCGCCGGACTTGAGTGCCGGCGTCCACTCTGGGGACTCAGTCCCGCTCGCTGAGGCTCGCGCCCCATGGCCGCCGGGCTCCCTGGCGCTCGCGCCGTCGGTGCGGAGCGCGCCATCCCGAGCTCGAGAGCTGTGGCCTTCGCTGCGGCGTCCAAGAGCGCCCGGACACCCGCCGCGGACCGATCCCGGGCGTCGCTACGGTGCCGTCGCGTTCGTGACCGGCGAGCGGAGGAGGGGTGGGGTGGATCTCGAGCTGAGCGACGACCAGCAGCTGTTCGTGGAGACGACGAGGCGGTTCATCGAGACCGAGAGCCCGCTCACCGCGGTACGGGAGCTCCACGACAGCGACGACGGCTTCGACCGTGACCAGTGGCGCCGTGGTGCGGCGCTGGGTTGGACGGCGCTGCTCGTGCCCGAGGAGCAGGGGGGTGGCTCCGTCGGCGGCGAGGGTCTGCTCGACGTGGTCCTCGTCGCCGAGGAGATGGGCCGGCTGGTCACGCCGGGACCGTTGCTGCCCGTCAACGTCGCCGCCGACGCCGTGGCCCGAGCCGGTTCGGCCTCGCAGCGTGACGAGCTGCTGCCCGGCCTCGTGGCGGGGGACACCGTGGCCACCTGGGCCTTCGACGAAGGCACCGGCGACTGGGATGCCGCCGGGGTCGAGCTCACCGCCACGGCCGAGGGGGACGGGTGGGTCCTTCAGGGCACGAAGTCCTTCGTGCAGGACGCGGCCGTCGCCGACTGGTTCCTGGTCACGGCCCGAACCGGTGACGGGCTCACCCAGCTGGTGGTCCCGGCCGACACGCCCGGGATCACGATCTCCCCCCTCGAGTCGCTCGACATCGTCCGCCACTTCGGCGAGGTCGCCTTCGAGCGGGTGAGGGTCCCTGACTCGGCCCTGCTCGGTCAGGCCGGGGGCGCGGCGGCGGACGTCGAGCGCCAGCTCCAGGTGGCGCTCGTGATCCAGAACGCCGAGACGGTGGGCGCCGCCTCCCGCGTCTTCGAGTTCACCCTCGAGTACGCCCGCGACCGCGTCGCCTTCGGTCGGCCGATCGGCTCCTACCAGGCCCTCAAGCACCGCCTGGCGGAGATGAAGACGGCGCTGGAGGGCTCGTTCGCCACCGCCACCTCCAGCACCAAGGCGGTGGCGGCCGGCAGCGACGACGCCGCCGAGCTGGTGAGCGTGGCCAAGGCCTACATCGGCGAGCACGCCGTGGGCATCGTCCAGGACTGCGTGCAGCTGCACGGCGGCATCGGCGTCACCTGGGAGCACGACCTGCACCTCTACCTGCGACGGGTCACCCAGAACGCCGCGCTCTACGGCTCGCCCCGCCAGCACCGCGAGCGGATCGCGACCCTGCTCGGGATGTAGCCGGGCCGGGCCGGCCCGGCTGGGACGAGAAGCGGTCCGGATCAGCCCCGGCGGCTGGGCATGGTGTTGTGCCGGAGCTGGTTGAACGGCGCGTCGCGGTCGGGCGCCGGTTCACGAGGCAGGTCGAGCACGCGCTCGCTGATGATGTTGCGCTGGATCTCGCTGGTTCCGCTCACGAGCGCCGCCGACTGGCGGGACAGGAAGCCGATGCCGCGGTTGCGCGACGCCTGATCGCCGGGCTTCCAGGCGACGGCCGACGACCCGACCAGCTCCATCGAGATGTCGGAGCGGCGGATGGCGTGGTTGGAGTTGATGAGCTTGAGGATCGAGCTCGCCGCCGGTGGCACCAGCCCCTGGCGCATGGCGGTCACGACCCGGGGCCCGGCCTGGCCACCGACCTTGGCGTTGATGTAGGCCTCGGCCACCAGCTGGCGGACGTGCGGATCGTCGGCCTGGCCGGTGGCCTCGGCCAGCTCGACCAGATCGTCTCGCCGGCTGCCGCTCGAGCTCATCGCCGCGAACCCCCCGGCGGGCGGCAGGTAGTACTCCGAGCCGCCGTTGAGGACATTGCGCTCGTGCACCAGCAACCGGGTGGCGATGGCCCAGCCGTCGTTGAGGTCCCCCAGGAGGGCATCGGCCGGCACCCGCACGTCGTCGAAGAACTCCTGGCAGAAGCCGGTCTGTCCGCTCACCAGGCGCAGCGGCTGGATCGTGAGGCCGGGGGCGTCCATCGGGACGATGAAGACGCTCAGACCCCGGTGCTTCGGGACGTCCCAGTTCGTCCGGGCCACGCACATGCCCATGTCGGAGTGGTCGGCGCCGCTGGTCCAGATCTTCGAGCCGCTGATGACCCACTCGTCGCCGTCCTGGGTGGCCCGGGTGATGGCGCTGGCGAGGTCGGACCCGCCGGTCGGCTCGGACAGCAGCTGGATCCAGATGTCCTCGCCGCGGATCATCCGGGGCAGGTACTCCCGCTTTTGCTCTTCGGTGCCGTACTCCACCATGGTCGGCGCGTTCATGCCGAGGGTGAGGGTGAACTGGCCCAGCGGGAGCATGTCGTAGCCGGCGACCGCATCGTTGAAGATCCGCAGGTAGCTGGCCGGAAGGCCCAGACCGCCATAGGCCTTCGGGAAGGAGATGCCGCCGAGCCCGGCGTCGGCCAGCAGGCGGAGCATGAAGCGGCCACGCCGCATGTGGTCGAGCGGATCCAGGCCCTCCGCCCGCATCTGCTCGCCGACCTTGTCGTCGGCGCCACCCACCCCGCCGAGGGGCGTGAGGTGCTCCTTCGCGAACGTCCGCGCACGGTCGGCGAACGCCTCGACGCTCTCGACTGGCTCTTCGCTCTCCACCATGGTCATGGCCACCCTCCCTCGAGGCACGAGCCCCGCCCGTGGTGCGATGATCGCACCTTCGCGCCGGATCGTGCGGTGGCTAGGTTGGTCAGCCGCATCGCGCCGGTCACCCCGGGGGGTCGGTCCTCAGCCCTGCCGACCGCCACTGGACCAGGGTGAAGCGCTCGTGGTGCTCGAAGGCGGCCTCCAGCGGCGAGTCGATCACGACCGTCTGGTGGGGGTCGCCCAGCAGGTTGCCGATCATCCGCACCTCCGGAGCGTCGTCGAGCTGCACCAACACGACGAGGTAGGGGAGGGCGGTGACGGCGGGGTGCGAGGGGTTCCACACCCGCTCCCAGCTGTAGAGGGTCCCGGTCGGGCGGACCGGCACCCAGCTCAGGTCGAAGCCGAGGCAACGGTGGCAGATCCACTCGGGGAACTGCCGCGTCCCGCACGTTCGGCACTCCTGGACGCGCAGCTCGTCGTGCTCGAGGCCCGCCCAGAACTCGGCGTCGAGGCCGTCCGCGGCCGTCACCGGCTCCGGGAG
>DASXLH010000136.1:0-2864 GCA_036496335.1 Acidimicrobiales bacterium | reverse complement strand
GTCGAGGTCGCCCTCCTGGACCCGGTTGGCCCAGGGCAGGAACTCCATCGCCTGATGGACGCCGCCGAATTCCCGGCCGGGAATCGGGAGGTCACGGGCGATCGTCGACCCGCCCGCCAGCACGATGGCGTCGAAACCGTCCAGCTCGGCCACCGGCACCTCGTCCGAACCGACGTTGGCACTCGTCCGGAACTGCGTCCCCTCGTCCCTCATCTGACGCAAGCGGCGCTCGAGGATCCGCTTCTCCATCTTGAACTCGGGGATCCCGTACCGCAGCAGACCGCCGATGCGATCGGCCCGTTCGAGGACGACCACGTGGTGCCCGGCCCGGGTGAGCTGTTGGGCGGCGGCCAGCCCCGACGGGCCCGAACCGACGACGGCCACCCGCTTGCCGGTCTCGACCTCGGGGGGCATCGGCACGATCCACCCCTCCTCGAAGGCGCGGTCGACGATGGTCACCTCGACCTGCTTGATCGTGACCGGATCCTGGTTGATGCCGAGCACGCAGGCCGCCTCACAGGGGGCGGGGCACAGCCGGCCGGTGAACTCGGGAAAGTTGTTGGTGGCATGCAGCCGGTCGATCGCTTCCCGCCAGTGATCGCGGTAGACGAGGTCGTTCCAGTCGGGGATCAGGTTCCCCAGCGGACAGCCGTTGTTGCAGAACGGGATCCCGCAATCCATGCAGCGCGACGCCTGCGTCCGCAGGTCCTCGGGGGCGAACGGCTCGTAGACCTCCTTCCAGTCCCGCAGCCGAACCGGCACCGGCCGCCGACGAGGCGTGGCCCGCCCATGCTTCATGAACCCCGTCACGTCACCCACTGCGCCTCCTCGATCCGAAACCAGAGGCTTCGGATCGAACTTTGGTTTGGTGCGGCCTTTGGCCGCTCTGAAGAACATCTCCCGGTCGATTGGCCAAGCCGGATCGACCGGTGATCGGGGGCTCCGGCGGAGCCTCTGCCCCCGAACCCCCGCCGGCTCCGCCGACCCCGCCCGCGACGCCTCGGCTTGGGTTCTTCCATCCGATCGATCCGGCTTGGCCGGTCGATCGGGGAAGGTCGTTCAGTCGGCCCGAAGGGCCGTCCCACCAATTCGTCCCGAAACCTCTGGTTTCGGGACGAGACTCACCCATGCGACGCCGCCATGATGGCTTCGTCGACGTCGAGGCCTCGTTCCTCGGCGGCTCTCGCGGCGGCGAGGACCCGCTTGTAGTCCTTGGGCATGACCTTCACGAAGCGGCGGATCTCCTCGTGCCAGAACTCGAGGAGGCGCTCCGCCACGGTCGAGCCGGTCTCGGCGGCGTGGCGCCGGACGATGGCCCGCAGCTCCTCGCGGTCCTCGTCCTCGAGGGCGTCGAGGTCGACCATCTCCAGGTTGACCCGCTGGGCGAACGTGTCATCGGGGTCGTAGACGTAGGCCACACCGCCCGACATCCCGGCCGCGAAGTTGCGGCCGGTGGGTCCGAGCACCACCGCCCGGCCTCCCGTCATGTACTCGCAGGCGTGGTCGCCGGCGCCCTCGACGACAGCGGTGGCGCCGGAGTTCCGCACGCAGAACCGCTCGCCGACGACACCCCGGAAGTAGGCCTCGCCGCCGGTGGCCCCGTAGAGCAGGACGTTGCCGGCGATGATGTTCTCCTCCGGCACGAGTGGTGACGTGGCCGGGGGCCGCACCACCAGCCGTCCTCCGGACAGGCCCTTGCCGGCGTAGTCGTTGGTGTCACCGTCGAGGCGGATCGTGATGCCGTGGGGCAGGAAGGCGCCGAGGCTCTGACCGGCCGACCCGGCGAGGCGGACGACGATGGTGTCGTCGGGCAGGCCGGTGGCGCCGTAGCGCCGGGTGAGGGTCGAGCCCAGCATGGTCCCGACCGTCCGGTTGACGTTGCGGACCGGGAGGTCGATCTCGACCCGTTCGCCCCGTTCGAGGGCGGGTTCGGCCTGGCGGATCAGCTCGTTGTCGAGCGCGCGGTCGAGACCGTGGTCCTGCATGGTGGTGCGGTGCAGGGCCGTCCCGGGCGGGAGGGCGGGCTGGTGCAGGATCGGGGTGAGGTCGAGGCCGCTGGCCTTCCAGTGCTCGACGGCAGCCGCGATGTCGATGCACTCGGCGTGCCCGATGGCTTCCTCGAGGGTGCGGAAGCCCAGCTCGGCCAGCAGCTCGCGGACCTCCTCGGCGATGTACTCGAAGAAGGTGACCACGAACTCGGGCTTGCCGCTGAAGCGCTTGCGCAGCTCCGGGTTCTGGGTGGCCACGCCCACCGGGCAGGTGTCGAGGTGGCAGACCCGCATCATCACGCAGCCCGACACGACCAGCGGAGCGGTGGCGAAGCCGAACTCCTCGGCCCCGAGCAGCGCCGCGATCACGACGTCACGGCCCGTCTTCAGCTGGCCGTCGACCTGCACCACGATCCGGTCCCGGAGGCCGTTGAGGAGCAGGGTCTGCTGCGTCTCGGCCAGGCCCAGCTCCCAGGGCGCACCGGCGTGCTTGAGCGAGGTGAGGGGCGACGCACCGGTGCCGCCGTCGTGCCCGGAGATGAGCACCACGTCGGCGTGCGCCTTGGAGACACCGGCGGCGACGGTGCCGACCCCGACCTCGGCCACCAGCTTCACGTGGACGCGGGCCAGCGGGTTGGAGTTCTTGAGGTCGTGGATGAGCTGGGCCAGGTACTCCCGCACCTCTTCGGCGATGTACTCGAAGAAGGTCTCCACGAACTCGGGCTTGCCCGAATAGCGCTTGCGCAACTCGGGGTTCTGGGTGGCGATGCCCACCGGGCAGGTATCGAGGTGGCAGACCCGCATCATCACGCATCCCGAAACGACCAACGGGGCCGTCGCGAAACCGAACTCCTCGGCGCCGAGAAGCGCGGCGAT
>DASXLH010000135.1:0-4799 GCA_036496335.1 Acidimicrobiales bacterium | reverse complement strand
CCCTTGCGGGGGTCCGGATGGGTGGCCATCCATCTGTGCGGCCTACCTGGGGACATGTGACCGGGCCGGTCGTCCCACGCTTCGGCCTTGCTCCGGGTGGGGGTTGCCAGCCGCCCGGGTCGCCCCGGACGCTGGTGCGCTCTTACCGCACCGTTTCACCCTTACCTGTGCGGGACCGGAGTCCCGCCATCGGCGGTCTGCTCTCTGTTGCCCTTTCAACCGACAGGTCGCCCCGTCCTGGTTCTCGCCAGCACCCTGCCCTGTGGAGCCCCGACCTTCCTCGACGCCGTGACACCGAGGTGCCCGACGCCGCGACCACCCGGCCGGCTCACCGTCGCCGCGAGTATGCCGCCCCCGCCCCGAGGCGCCGAACCTACGTTGGCGGGGTGGACGAGGCGCCTGTCGACGCCCCGGCCCGGGCGTGGGTGCAAGAGGTGACGGGGAGCCCGGTGACCCGGGTGCGGCGGCTACGAGGCGGGGTGTCGTCCTTGGTGCACCGCGTCGACACCGCCGCCGGTCCCTTCGTGCTCCGCCGGGTCCCGTGGCGGGCGTCGTCGGGCGACGGCGCCAGCGGCGACATCCGGCGGGAGGCGACCGCCCTCGGACTGCTGGCCGGACAGCCGTGGGTGCCGCGACTGGTGGCCGGCGACCCAGACGGTTCGGCCTGCGGGATGCCGGCCTCGGTCCAGACCTTGCTGCCGGGCCGGCCGGATACCGGTCCCCGTGACCTGCGCGGCTGGATCGACGGTTTGGCCGAGGCGGTGCGCCTGGTGGCCACCACCGGGGCGGCTTCGACCGGCCTGGCTCCGTTCGGGGTGTGGTTCGCCGCCGATTCGGACCCGCCGGGCTGGGCCTCGGATACCGGAGCCTGGCGAGCCGCCCTCGAGCTGTTCCGGGAGGCACCCGCCGCGGAGGAGACGGCCGCCCTGTGCCATCGCGACCTGCATCCCGGCAACGTCCTGTTCTCCCGGGGCCGGATGGCCGGAATGGTCGACTGGGTCAACGCCTGCCGTGGCCCCGCCTGGGTGGACCTGTCCCGGTGCCGGGTCGAGGTGGCCTTCCTGGCCGGGTTCGACGCCGCCGATGCCCTGGCCGAACGGTGCTCTGCGGCCGTCGGCGGCTACGACCGCCGTGCGGATGCGTTCACCGTGCTCGAGCTGGCGACGGGCATGGATGGCTTGCTGGCGCTCAACCACTTCGGCAGCCGGCTCGAGCTCCATGCGGTCCGCGCCACCCTGGATCGCCTCCTCGTCGAGGCCATGACCAGCGCCTGACCTCGGACGGCCTGAAGGGCCGCTTCGGCGGGCCGTCAGTCGGGCAGGCGGGTGAGCACCTCGACCCCGTCGGCGGTGACGAGGACCATGTGCTCGAACTGCGCCGTGCGGCTCCCGTCGGCGGTCACCGCCGTCCAACCGTCGTCCCAGATCCCGCCGATGCGCCACGACCCGACCGTGATCATGGGCTCGATGGTGAACACCATGCCCTCCTCCATCGGAAGGGTGTAGCGAGGGTCGTAGTAGTGGGGGATGTGCAGGTCGGTGTGGAACTGCTCGCCGATGCCGTGCCCGACGAAGTCGCGGACCACGCCGAACTTGTTGGCCTTGGCATGGTCCTCGATGGCCTTGCCGATGGCGTTGAAGGGTGCGCCCGGCCGGACCGTGGCGATGGCCAGGTCGAGGCACTCGCGGGTGACATCGACCAGGCGCCGTGAGGTGGCGTCGACATCGCCGACCAGGAAGGTGGCGCTGGTGTCGCCGTGGACCCCGTCGAGGTAGATCGTCACGTCGACGTTGACGATGTCACCGTCGACCAGAGCCCGGTCGTCCGGAACGCCGTGGCAAACGACCTCGTTGACGGAGGTGCAGACCGACTTCGGGTAGGGCGGGTTGCCGTAGTTGAGCGGGCTGGGGTAGCCACCGTGGGCGATGGTGGTCTCGTGCACGACCCGGTCGATCTCGTCGGTGGTGACGCCGGGGGCGACCACCAGCCCGGCCTCGGCCAGGATCTCGGCCCCGGCCAACCCGGCTCGCCGCAAGCGTTCGATGACATCGGCCGACTTCACCCGGGACTCGGGCACGCGCGGCACGCGGGTGCCGTCGGCGTAGGGCGGCTTGACGATGTGGTCCGGAACCGACCGCATGGGACCGACCCGACCGGGCAGCACCCGCCCTTCGGTGGGCTTGTGGCAGCGCTTGTACTTCCGGCCGCTCCCGCACCAGCAGGGATCGTTCGACTTCAGGGCATGCAGCGTGGTGGTGGTGGGAGCCGACACCGCGTGGAGTGTACGGCCCGCCGGTCGGCGTGCCCCGGCCGGATCGGGCCTCAGATCCCGCTGAGGACCCGGGCCGTGGCCCGCCGTCCGGGCAACTTCACGACTTGAATGGCGCTGGGCAGCTGCTCCTTGATCTCGGGGTCGTGGGTGACGACCAGGACCTGGCGGAAGCGGCTGCGGAGCCGTTCGAGGGCGAGGAGCATCCTGGCCTTACGGTCCTCGTCGAGCGGGCCGAAGACCTCGTCGAGCACGAGCAGGCCCACCGCCCCACCGGACTGGAACCGGACGTGCTCGCTGATGGCCACCCGCAGGGCCAGGTTGGCGAGGTCGGTCTCCGACCCCGAGAAGCGGTCGAGGCCGAAGACGCGGCCGGCGTCACGGATCTGCAGCTCGTAGCTCTCGGGGTCGACCTCCAACCGGTCGTACTCGTGGTCGGTGAGCTCGGCGAACAGCTCGGCGGCCTGGGCGGCCAGTCTTGGCCCGACGGTGGCGACGATGTTGTTCCGGAAGTCGTTCAGCAGATCGGCCAAGCGGCTCAGGTGTCGTGACCGCTCGGCCAGGTCGTGGATCTCGGCGTGCCGGGCCCGCGCGTCGCCGAGTCGGGCGTCGGCCACCTCGGCCGCCGACGAAGCCGCGGCCAGGGCCAGGCGGGCCTCCTCGCCCCGGCCGGCCAGCACCCGGTGGGCGGCCCGGGCCCGATCCCGGGCGTCGCGGGCGGCGGCCAGGTCGTCGGGCGAGTACGACAGCGAGCGGACCTTCTCGAGCAGGGTCTCGCGACGTCCGGCCGCCTCGGCTCGGCGCTCCTCCGTCTCGGCCAGTTCCGCCGCCACCCGGTCGATCCGCTCGAGTCGACCCTCGAGCCGGGCCAGTTCGTCGGCGGCGGCCCGGGCCGATTCCAGGCGGCGCCGGAGCTCGGTCAGCTCGGCCGCGTACAGGACCGTCTCGGTGGTGCCGGAGCGGGCCGCCGGCCCCGAGGGTTCGAGGACGGCCACGAGGCCCGCCAGCTCGCGATCGAGCTCGAGCCGGCGGGCGACGACCTGGTCCCAGGCGGCTCGGGCCGCGGTGGCGTCGGCCAGGGCACGTTCGGCGTCGGCCGACTCCGCCAGGGCGGCGTCGGCCGCCACTCGGGCCGCTGATCCCTCCTGCCGGGCGTCGTGCAGGCGGGCTTCGGCGTCGGCCACCTCGGCGGCCCGGTGCGCCTGCACGGCATCGAAGGCGTCGCCCAGGGCCTGGCCGCAGATCGGGCAGTCCTCGTGGGGCGAGAGGGTGGCGGAGCGGGCGGCGGCCTCCCGCGCCCGTTCGAGCTCCGCCTCGAGTCCCTGGACGGTGCCCACCAGCGTGCTGGCCCGCTCGAGGGCGTTGTCCGCCTTGGAGCGGAGGATCCGCGCCCCCGAGGCATCCGACTCCGGCGGCTCGATGGCCGGCACCGTGACGGCGTCGGCGCGGCGTTGCGCCTCGACCACGTCGACGAGCTGGCGGACCCGGCTGTCGAGGCCCTGGATGTCGGCCGCGGTGGCGGCCAGACCGTCACGACGGCGGGCGGTGACGGCCAGGTCGTCGCGCTCCTGGGTGAGCTGCAGGAGGCGGGCGCTCAGCTCGGTCACGAGGCCGGCCGCGCCCTTGCCCTCGGCCACCAGGGCGTCGTAGGTGCGACCGAGATCGTCGAGCCGGTCGAAGTTCGCCTCGACCTCGAGCACGGCCGCGTTCGACGCCTCGAGGTCGGCGGCGATCGCGACGGCGGCGGTGGTGGCGGCGGCCATCCGGTCGGCGCTGTCGGCGACGGCCGCCAGGTGGGCATCGAGATCGGGCAGTCGGGCGGCGAGCCGCTCGTGGTCGGCACGGGCATCACGGGCGTCTGACCGGGCGCCGTCACGGGCCCGGTCGAGGGGGGTGATGCCGAGCAGGCGGAGCACCAGATCGCGACGCTTCTGCGGGCTCTGCGCCGAGAACGCCGCCACCTGCTTCTGCTCGGCGAAGACGGAGGCGCGGAAGGACTGGTCGTCCATGCCCAGCACCGAGTGGACGTAGGTGGCGACGTCACGGACGCCTTCGGCCACCTGCATGCCGTTCCAATGGGCTTCGGCCCGGACGGTGCTGTTGACACCGCTGATGGTCCGGCGCACGAGGTAGAGGTGGCCTTCGTGCTCGAACTCGACCTCCGTGATGCACTCGGCGTTGACACCGGCTGTGCGCACCTCGTCCTTGCCGGTGCGGGCCTGGCCCCACAGCGTCCAGCGGATCGATTCGATCAGCGCGCTCTTCCCGGCCCCGTTCGGGCCGTAGATGCCCACCAGACCGGCCGGGAGGTGGAGCTCGAGCTCGTCCTCGAAGACCCGGTAGTTGCGGAGCAGGAGGCGGGTGATCCTCATGCCCCTGCGGACTCCTCCACGGCCCGGGACAGGTAGGCGCGCCCGAGATCGGTCAGCTGGGTCCGGTCGTAGCCGGTGAGGTCCTGGTGCTCCATGTAGCGGTCCCAGCGCGACCCCATGGAGTCGAGATCGGGGATCTCGACCGACATCTCGGCCCC
>DASXLH010000134.1:0-4525 GCA_036496335.1 Acidimicrobiales bacterium | reverse complement strand
CGCCGTTTCCCGACGAGACCGGGGCCGAGGCGATCGGCGGGCTCGGCGCCGACGGCGCGGCGGGCGGGCGTTCGCCGGTGGTCGCCGCCTCGGCCATCGGGGCGTTCTCCGCCGTGACGGAGGCCGGCACCGCCGCTTTCGGCACCTCGGGCATGGCCTCACCGGTGGCGGCCGGCACCGACCCACTCGTGAGCTCGGTGTTGAGCGAGTCGGCGAACTGGCCGATCAGCTTGGTGCTGACGTCGGCCAGAACTCCCCGGCCGAACTGCGCCACCTTCCCGGTGATCGTGAGATCGGTGTCGACCGTGATCTTCGTGCTGGCCTCACCCTCGGGCACGAGCACGGCGGTGATGGTCGCCGAGGCGTTCCCCTGCCCGCGCGTGTCACGCCCCTCGGCCCTCAGCACCGCCCGATAGGCGCTGCGATCCTGCTCCAGGAACGAGGCCACGCCCTTGTACTGCGCGGTGATGGGGCCGACCTTGATCTTGACGACCCCGCGGTACTCGTCGCCCTCGACCTCCTGGAGCTGGGCGCCGGGCATGCAGGGAGCGATGCGCTCGAGGTCGGTGACGACCTGCCACGCCTCCGCCACCGGAACGCCGACCGTGAATTCGTTGCTCAGCTCCATCGGTTCAGGTCCTCCCTGGTGTCGACATCGACGGGATCGCCGGCGCAGGCTACTTCCGCCACCAGCTCGGGCCGTCGCCGCATCAGCGTGCGCGCCCCCTCGTCGCCCTCGCGGTCGACCTCGGGCCACACCTCGCGAGCCAGGCGGACGGGGTTTCGGCGCACGCCGTCGTAGGTGGCCACCGCAATCGGGCTCTCGGCCGAAGCCACGGCCTGCCACGCCGCCGCCGTGACCAGCGGCTGGTCGCCCAGCCCGACGACCACGACGTCGTGGCCGCGGGCCTCGGCCGCGTCCAGACCGGCCGCCAACGACGTGGCCTGCCCCTCGGCCCACCTCGGATTGGGAACGGTCACCGTCCCGGCGGGGAGCACGTCGGCCAGATCAGCCGCGCCGGTGACGACGAGCACCTCGTCGAATCCGGCCTCGACGGCTGCGTCGACGGCCCAACGCACCAGCGGCCGGTGGCGGAAGGGGGCGAGGAGCTTGGCGCCGTCCTCGCCGCCGAAGCGGCTGGCCCGCCCGGCCGCCAGCACGATGGCGGCGGAGGTCACGGCCGCGTCATCGCGTCAGGGCCTGATGGATGGGACCTTCGCTGTCGCGCAACGACCGGGTGATCCGTCCCGTCCGCTCGGCGATGATCTCGGCGCAGATGGAGATCGCCGTCTCCTCGGGCGTGCGTGCCCCCAGGTCGAGACCGATCGGTGAATGGACGCGAGCCAGCTGCTCGTCGGTGACCCCCGCCTCCTTCAGACGGACGACCCGTTCGTCGTGGGTTCGACGCGAGCCCATGGCGCCGAGGTAGCCGACAGCGGTGTCGAGCGCCCCCTGGATGGCGGGGACGTCGAACTTGTGGTCGTGCGTGAGCACGCAGACCGCGTCGCGCTGGCCGAGCTCGGGACCAACGCGCTGGAGGAGCCGGTGCGGCCAGTCGACCACCACCTCGTCGGCGAAGGGGAAGCGCTTCTTGGTGGCGAAGACCTCCCGGGCGTCGCACACGGTGACGTGATAGCCGAGCACCTTGGCCACCCGCACGAGCGCGGCGGTGAAGTCGACCGCCCCGAAGACGATCATGCGGGGCGGTGGGGCATAGGTCTCGAGAAAGACGGTGACGTCCTCCTGGCGGGCCTCGCCCTGGGGTCCGTAGTGCCGCACCCCCGAGGTACCGGCGTCGAGCTCGGCCAGGAGGTCCCGGGCCACCACCCGGTCGAGGTCGATGTTGCCGAGCGAGCCCACCAGCGGCTCGCCGGGCACGGCCAGCAGCTTGGCGCCGACATCGGGACCGTTCACGACCGTCGCCAGGGCGACGGGCAGGCCCGCCTTGATGCGGGCCGCCAGGGGCTCGAACAGCCCGGTCACCGGCGACCGCCGAGGCCACCGACGGCGAGCTCGCGACGACCGATGACCGGCGCCGCCTTGACGCCGCCCTTCACCAGTCGATCTCCTCGAGGAACAGGTGGATCGTGCCGCCGCAGGTGAGACCGACGGCGAAGGCGTCGTCGTCGCTGTAGCCGAAGGTGACCAGCCGGCCCGGCGACGAGGACTCGAGGAGCGTCAGCGCCTCGCTCACCACCGCACCCTCGACGCAACCGCCCGACACCGAGCCGGCCACCTCGCCTTCGTCGTTGACCGCCATCGCCGCCCCCGGGAGGCGCGGTCCGGAGCCTTCGACGTCGACCACCCGGGCCAGGGCCACCCGGTGACCCTGCCGCCGCCACCGCTCGAGGTCCCCGAGGATCTCCTTCACGCCACCGCCTCCTTCGCGACTACGTCTCCGTCGTGCGCCCCGCGACGAGGGCGGGCGCCTTCCACGAGCATGCCGGCCAGCGCCTCCAACGACGCCACCGCGTGACCCTCGACGAAGTCGTCGACCCAGGGCAGGGCGGCCGCCATGCCGCCGGCCAGCGGGGCGTAGCCGGGGGAGGCCTTGAGGGGGTTGACCCACACGATGCGGTGGGTCACCCGGGCCAGACGAGCCAGATGGGCGCCGAGGTCGGCCGGGTCGCCGCGGTCCCAGCCGTCGGAGAGGATCACGACGTCGGCGCCACGGGCCATGCCCCGGACCCCCCAACGCTCGACGAACTCCCCGATGGTGTCCCCCAGCCGCGTGCCGCCCTCCCAGTCGGGCGTCGAGGCCGACACCGCGGCCAGCGCGGCGTCGGCGTCGTGCGAGCGGAGGGCGCCGGTGAGCCGGGTGAGACGGGTGCCGAGGGCGAAGACCTCGACGTCGCCCCGGGCGGCGACGGCGGCGTGGGCGAAGCGCATCAGGGCACGGGCGTACGACGACATCGAGCCGGACACGTCGACCAGCAGCACCAACCGACGCGGCCGGTGGCCGGCCGCCCGCCAGAGCAGCTGGATCGGCTCGCCACCCGTCTGCAGCGACCGGGTGACGGTGCGGTGCAGGTCGAGGTCGGCGTGGCGGCGGCTCGGGCGACGGCGCCGTGAGCGGCGGGGAGCCCCGGATAGCCGCAGGGCGTCGATGAGCCGGTCGGCTTCCGCCAACTCGTCGGGTGTGCAGGCGGCCAGGTCCTTGTTCCGCAGGATCTCGGCCCGGCTCCACCGCAGCACCCGGTCGACCTCTTCCCCGTCACCTTCGTGCTCGCCGTCGCTCCCGCCGTCCGGGTCGTCGACCCCCATCGTGACCACGGTCGGCCGGTCGGCCTCGTCGGGAAGCCGCGCCCCGCGACCCTCCCAGAAGCGCCGAAAGGCGGCGTCGTAGGCGGGGACGTCCTCGGGACGTCGGACCAACGTCCCCCGCCCGGCCCAGTAGACCCCCTCGCGCTGGTCGAGGCCGACGGCGTCGAGGGCACGGGCATAGGCGACGGCGCAGTCGGGCGGGACCGCCACCCCTTCCGCCCGCAGCACGCCAGCGAAGCCGGCGGCGAGATCAACCGGCACGGTCGACGGCGCCGGCGACCAGCGCGTCGAGGCCCTGGGCCCGGACGCGGTCCTGATCCTCGCGGTACTTGAGCACCGTGCCGAGGGTGCTGTCGGCAAGGGAAGGGTCGAGCTGGTCGGCCCCGAGGGCGGCCACGGACGAGGCCCAATCGATCGTCTCGGCCACGCCGGGCGGCTTGTAGACGCCAGCGGCCCGCACGACCGCGGCTGCCGCCGCCACCTGCCGGGCCAGCCGCTCGGGGACCCCCGGGGCCCGGAGCCGGATGATCGCCACCTCGCGCTCATACCCTGGGTGCTCGACCCAGTGATAGATGCAGCGGCGTTTGAGCGCGTCGTGCACGTCCCGCGTCCGGTTGGACGTGACCACGGCCATGGGCGGCACCGTCGCCTTGATCGTGCCCAGCTCCGGGATGGTCACCGACCAGTCGGACAGGACCTCCAACAGGAAGGCCTCGAACTCGTCGTCGGCCCGGTCGACCTCGTCGACCAGGAGGACCGGCATCGGACCCTCCCGAGGGGTGATGGCCTCGAGCAGGGGGCGACGGATCAGGAACCGCTCGTCGAAGAGGTCGTGCTCCAGCGCGGCGGCCCCGGACACCTCACCGGCCGCCTCGGCTGCCCGCACGTGGAGCAGCTGGCGGGCGTGGTCCCACTCGTAGATGGCCGACGCCGAGTCGATGCCCTCGTAGCACTGCAGGCGCACCACCGGTCCGCCCGTCCACCTGGAGAGCGCCTTGGCCAGCTCGGTCTTGCCCACCCCGGCCTCGCCCTCGAGGAAGAGCGGGCGTTCCAGCACGAGGGCGAGGAACACCGCCGTCGCCAGTCCTGTGTCGGCCAGGTAGCCGTTGGCGGCCAGCGCGCGCTCGACCGCCGCGACGTCTTCCACACTCTCGGGGAGCACCTCGGCGAGCCTAGAGGCCATGCCTCCGGGCAGAGGCGAGCAGCAGGGTCCTAGGTGCTGCGTCCCGTCGCCTCGTCGAGCCCGCGCCGGACGAGGAC
>DASXLH010000133.1:0-2771 GCA_036496335.1 Acidimicrobiales bacterium | reverse complement strand
CCACCATCCGGGCCGGGTCGCCCCAGCCCTGGGCCGCCGCCGCCCGGGCCCCGGCGGCGACGTCGGCCACGTCGAGCTCGCCCCACCGCCCGGCCATGGCCTGGGTGAAGGCCCGGCCGTGGCCGGTCGATCCCCGGTGGTCGGGCACCAGGATGGCCCAGCCCCGGTCGAGCCAGTAGGTGAAGCGCGGGCGGAACTCGACCGGCCACTGGTCGGTCGGCCCGCCGTGGACCCAGACGAGCAGCGGAGGAGGCACCGCGGCGTCATCGGCGGCGGTGGGCCGGTGGAGTCGACCCGGGATCTCGACGCCGTCGTCGCCAGGCCAGGCCACGAGCTCGGGCTCGGCCGGCGGGAAGCCGGCCACCGGCCCGACGGCCAGGGTGCGGCGGGCCTCGCCCTCGTAGACGACCACCTGGGTGGGGGTCGCCCCCCCGGTCCGCACCGCCGCCAGTCGGTCGCCCCGCCACGACAGGCCGCCGTGCACGCCCCGGGCCACGTTGACCGGCTCCTCGCCCGGCACCCAGCGCAGGAGGCGGCCGAAGCCCCGCTCGTTGCGGCTGACGGCCAGCGACCGTCCGTCCGGCGACCAGGCGAACGCGCGCTGGCCGGGACCCCAGCTCGGGCCGCCGTGCTCGAAGGGCTCGAGCAGCGCCGTGATCGCACCGCCGGCCAGGGAGACCAGGGTGAGGTTGAGCCACCCGGAGCGGTCGTCGAGGACGGCGACCACCGACCCGTCGGGGGAGAACCGGGGCTGCTGGGCCGCCGACCCCGAACCGCCGGCGATCGGGCGGGGCGGCCCGGAGCCGTCCGCCGGGGCGAGCAGCACTTGGCTGTCGTCCCAGGGCATGGCCGGCGCGTCCCAGGCCGTCCAGGCCAGCCACCTCCCGTCGGGCGACCAGTTGGGATCGAGCACGAAGTCGTGGCCGGCGCCCACCACCCTCGACGTCCCCCGGCCGAGGTCGACCACCACCACCTCCCTCTCGTCGACCGCGCAGGCCACCGATCGACCGTCCGGGCTGACCGCCGGCGAAGAGACCTCCGATCCCGGTGCGGGCGCCCACACCGCCGAGGCCGGACCGCCTTCGGCCGGTTGGAGGTGCAGCCCGCCGGCTGCCGCTACGAACACCAGCCCGGAGCCGTCCGGCAGCCAGTCGTGCACGCCCCCGCCCAACGGGCGGGCGGAACGGGGGACGGTGTCGACCCCGAGCAGCCGCTCCGGGCCGCCGGCGGCGTCGACCACGACGAGGGCGGCGGCGCCCCCACCGGCGGCGACGAAGGCCACCCGCCCGGCGTCCGGCGACAGGCGGGGCTCACCCAGCACCCGGCCGGCGGCGCACATGGCTGCGGTCACGGGCACCGGGCCATCCTGGCACCCGGCCGGCGGCGCCCACCGCGGGTCGCGGGCGCGGCGCGGCGACCCCAGACCCGGCCGGGCGCCGTCGGCGCGCCCACCGGCAACGCCTCGCTAACGTCCGCCCGATGCCGACCTCGCCGAGACAGACACCGGACCGGAACCTGGCGATGGAGCTGGTCCGGGTCACCGAGGCCGCGGCCCTGGCGGCGTCCCGCTGGGTGGGCCGGGGCGACAAGGACGGCGCCGACGGGGCCGCCGTCGACGCCATGCGGGTCGTGCTCCAGACCGTGCCGATGGACGGGATCGTGGTCATCGGCGAGGGCGAGAAGGACGAGGCACCCATGCTCTTCAACGGCGAGCGGATCGGCACCGGGGTCGCCCCCGAGACCGACATCGCCGTCGACCCGATCGAGGGCACCACCCTCACCTCGATGGGCCAGGGCGGCGCCACTTCGGTCATGGCCGTCTCCGAGCGGGGGACGATGTTCGACCCCGGCCCGTGCATGTACATGGAGAAGCTGGCGGTTGGCCCCGACGGTGTCGGCGTGGTCGACATCACGATGAGCGTGAAGGACAACCTCACCGCCCTCGCCTCGGCCAAGGGTGAGCACGTGAGCGACCTCACCGTGGTCATCCTCAACCGTCCCCGCCACGAGGAGCTCATCGCCGACGTGCGGGCCGCCGGCTGTCGGATCCGCCTCATCGAGCACGGCGACGTGCCGGCGGCGGTGGCGACCGCCTGGCCCGAGTCGGGCATCGACATCATGTTCGGGATCGGCGGGTCGCCCGAGGGCATCATCGCCGCCACCGCCCTCAAGTGCATGGGTGGCGAGTTCCAGGGCCGGCTGTGGCCCCGCAGCGACGCCGAGCGCGACGCCGCCCTCGCCGCCGGCTACGACCTCGAACGCCTGCTCGGCCCGGACGACCTGGTGCGCAGCGACAACTGCTTCTTCGTCGCCACCGGGATCACCGACGGCGAGCTCCTGCGGGGCGTCCACTACGACCGCAACGGGGCCCGCACCGAGTCGCTGGTCATGCGCTCCAAGTCGGGGACGGTGCGACTCATCGAGTCCCGCCACCGGCTGGCCAAGCTGCGTGAGTACGCCTCCATCGACCTCGACTGACCGACCCCTCTCGAACTGGGTGCCGCTCAGGTGCGCCAGGTGCTTGGCTGGCACCCGGTTGCGAGTCGGGCCGGCCCGGTTCCGAACTGGGTGCCGCTCAGGTGCGCCAGGTGCTTGGCTGGCACCCAGTTCGGTCAGAGGGGCTTGGTGAGCTGCACGAACGTACGCCGCTCGGGACCCCAGCCCGGGAGCGTGAAGGCCGGGACGAAGCCGAGCCGCTCGTAGAAGCCGACCGACGGGCCACCGGCCTCGGTGCGCAGCGTGAGCTCGGTCGATCCCCGCTCGGCGGCCGC
>DASXLH010000132.1:0-4827 GCA_036496335.1 Acidimicrobiales bacterium | reverse complement strand
AACGCCCCGGCCATGGCTACGAGATCATCCAGGCGCTGGAGGAGAAGAGCGGCGGGGCCTGGCGACCCAGTCCCGGATCCGTCTATCCCACCCTCCAGCAGCTCGAGGACGAAGGACTCGTCCGATCGACCACGGCCGAGGGCAAGCGCGTCTACGAGCTCACCGACGAGGGCCGCGTCGAGGGCGAGCGTCGACTGGCCGAGGCCGGTCGGGCTCCCTGGGACGACGCCGGGAGCGGCGATCTCCGCACCTCCCTGCGGCTGCTCGTCCTGGCCTACAAGCAGATCGAGGTGGCCGGGTCGCCGACGCAGTCGGAACGGGCCGCCCAGATCATGAACGACGCCCGCAAGCAGCTCTACCGGCTCCTGGCCGACGATTGAGCCCCCGGCGCCCACCACGGGGGGCACCGACCGGTCCCCGCATCGGTCGGTGCCCCCGGTCGGCTAAGCACCACGCGTGGCGCACGGGACGATGCCGGAGGAGGGTGGAGCGCAAGGATCCCGCCGAGCGCTCGACTGGCTCCTGCGAAACCGCAGGACCGGCGGCTACACCATCGGCCAGGCGCCGAACCTCGCCCTCTGGGTGTTCCTGGCCTCGAGGATCGGCCTCTTCCTCCTGCACCTCGGTCCCCGCATCGAGGACCTCGTCTCGGTCATCGGCACGGTGGCCCTGCTGTGGTGGTCGGTCGACGAGATCATCCGCGGGGTCAACCCCTTCCGCCGGCTCCTCGGCCTGGTCGTCCTGGCGCTGATCAGCGCCGACCTCGCCCGTTGAGCCGGCGCCGGGACCCCGACCCCGTTCCCCCTCGAAGTCGGGGTCAGGCGCGGCCGAGCAACCGGCGAGCCCGGTCGGCGACGTTGGCGGCGGTGAAGCCGAGCCGTTCGAGCACGACCGCCCCTGGGGCCGACGCCCCGAACCGGTCGATCGAGACCGAGTCGTCGGCGTAGCGCTCCCAGCCGAGCGACGCCGCCGCCTCCACCGCCAAGGTGGGCACGCCGTCGGGCAGGACGGCGGCCCGGTAGCTCTCGTCCTGCGCGTCGAAGAGGTCCCACGACGGCATGGACACGACCCGCACGGCCGTATCGGTGGCCAGGAGCCCGGCCGCAGCCACGCACACCGACACCTCCGAACCGGTGCCCACCAGGACGAGCTCGGCCGGTCCGTCCGCCTCGACCACCACGTAGGCGCCGCGGCGCACCTGGCCGGGACGCGACGTCCCGTCGAGGACGGGCACGTCCTGGCGGCTCAGGATCAGCGCGGTGGGCCCAGATCCGTTGACCGCCAGCTCCCATGCCTGGGCCGTCTCGTTGGCGTCGGCCGGGCGGATCACCTGCAACCCGGGGGTGGCCCGCATCACCGCCAGCTGCTCGATCGGCTGGTGGGTCGGGCCGTCCTCGCCGAGACCGACCGAGTCGTGGGTCCAGGAGTAGATGACATGGGCCTGGCTGAGCGCGGCCAGCCGCACCGCACCCCGCATGTAGTCGCTGAAGTTGAAGAAGGTGCCGCCCACCGGGAGCACTCCGCCGTGCATGGCCATGCCGGTCATCGCCGCGCCCATGCCGTGCTCCCGGATGCCGTAGTGGATCTGGCGACCGTCGGGATGCTCCCTCGACTGGGGCTCGGCGCCGTCGAGCTTCGTGCCGGTGTTCCCGGTCAGATCGGCGGCGCCGGCGAGCACCCCGGGCAGGCCGGGCAGGGCGGCGTTGAGGCACTCCCCGCTGGCCACCCGGGTGGCCAGGGAACGGCCGGGCTCGTAGGTGGGAAGCTTCGTCTCCCAGCCGGGCAGCCCGCCACCGGCCATGGCGGCGTCGTAGGCGGCCCGGTCGCCGTCCCAGTCCGCCAGCCGCTGCTCCCATTCCCGCCGCTCGGCCTGGCCCCGCTCGACCACCGGGCGGTACGACGCCAACACCTCCTCGGGCACCCAGAAGGTCTCCTCCGGCGGCAGCCCGAGGATCTCCTTGGTGGCCCGCACCTCGTCCTCCCCGAGGGGGCTGCCGTGGGCGTGAGCGGAATCGGTGTACTTCGGCGAAGGCCATCCGATGTGGCTGCGCAGGATCACCATCGACGGCCGGTCCTCGACCCCCTTGGCCGCCAGCAGCGCCTCTTCGAGCACCCCGAGGTCGTTGGCCTCCTCGCCGAGCTCGATCACGTGCCACCCGTAGGCGTCGAAGCGCTTGGCCGCGTCGTCCGACAGGGCCAGCTCGGTCGGCCCGTCGATGGAGATGTGGTTGTCGTCGTAGACGTAGATGAGCCGACCGAGCCCGAGATGGCCGGCCAGGGAGGCGGCCTCGTGGCTGATGCCCTCTTCGAGGTCGCCGTCGCTGCAGACCACGAAGGTGTGGTGGTCACAGAGCTCGGGTCCGAACCGGGCCCGTAGGAAGCGCTCGGCAATGCCCATCCCCACGCCGTTGCCGAAGCCCTGCCCGAGGGGACCGGTCGTGACCTCGACCCCGGGCGTGTGGTGCACCTCGGGATGACCCGGGGTGCGGCTCTCCCACTGCCGGAAGTCCTTCAGATCGTCGAGGGTGAGGCCGTAGCCGGTGAGGTGGAGCATCGAGTACAGCAGGATCGAGGCATGCCCGGCCGACAGGACGAAGCGGTCGCGATCGGGCCAGGACGGCTCCGACGGGTCGTGGCGGAGCACCCGGCTGAACAGCACGTGGGCCAGCGGGGCGAGCGCCATCGCCGTACCCGGATGGCCCGAGTTCGCCCGTTGCGGGGCGTCCATGGCCAGGCCTCGGATGACGTTGACGGCGAGCTGGTCGAGGTCGGTCTGGGAATCGGTGGCGGTCATGGGCACCTCACAGGTGGGACGGCCGGAGGACGGGGGGTGGGGGGAGTCGCGTCACGGCAACCGCCAGGCGCGGCCGTCGCGCTGGATCAGCTGGTCGGCCTCCTTGGGACCCCAGGTGCCCGCCGGGTAGCGACCGAGCTTGACGTCCTCGTTGCGCCACGCCTCCTGGATGGGGGCGACGATGCGCCAGGCCTGCTCCACCTCATCGCTTCGGATGAACAGGGTGGGATCGCCGGCCAGGGCGTCACGCAGGAGGCGCTGGTAGGCGTCGGGTGGCGTCGAGCCGAAGGTCTGCTGGTAGCTGAAGTCCAGGGCGACCGTGCGGAGGTCGAACGCCTCTCCCGGCGCCTTGGCACCGAAGCACAGCGAGATGCCCTCGTCCGGCTCGATGCGCAGCACCAGCGTGTTGGGGCCCATGCCGCTGGCCTGTTGCGGCGCGAAGGGCAGGTGAGGGGCGTTGTGGAACTTCAGGCTCACCTCGGTGAGCCGGCGGGGCATGCGCTTGCCGGTGCGGATGTAGAACGGCACCCCGGCCCAGCGCCAGTTGTCGACCCACAGCCGCATGGCGACGAAGGTCTCGGTCTGGCTGCGACGGTCGACGCCATCCTCTTCCCGGTAGCCCACCACCTCTTCGCCCTCGACCACGCCGCGCTCGTACCGGGCCCGCACCACGTCGGTGGCCACCTCCTCGGGCGTGAGGATGTCGACGGCTCGCAGGGCCTTCACCTTCTCGTCACGGATGCCCTGGGGATCCATCGAGACCGGGGGTTCCATGACCGTGAGCGCGAGGACCTGCATGAGGTGGTTCTGCACGATGTCCCGGAGGGCGCCAGCGCCCTCGTAGAACTCGGCCCGGTGGCCGATGCCCAGCGACTCGGCCACCGTGATCTGCACCGAGTCGACGTAGCGCCGGTTCCAGATCGGTTCGAACACGGCGTTGGCGAAGCGCAGGACCAACAGGTTCTGGACCGTCTCCTTCCCGAGGTAGTGGTCGATCCGGTACACCTGGTCCTCGTCGAACACCGCGTGGACCTGGCGGTCGAGCTCCAGCGCGCTCTCGAGGTCTTCGCCGAAGGGCTTCTCGATGACCACCCTGGCGAAGCTGCCTCCCGGACCGGGCTTGTTGAGGCCGTGCTCTCCCAGCAGGGAGATGACGGAGGCGAAGGTGCTGGGCGGCGTGGCCAGGTAGTAGAGGCGGTTGCCACCGCTCCCCCGCTGCTCGTCGATCTCGGCCATCACCGTGTAGAGCCGCCGGAACGTCTCCGGGTCGGCGTAGTCGCCCCCCACGTAGCGGGCCCGGGCCGCCACCTCGGTCCAGTCGCTGGTGTCGCCGGAGGTCGCCGCCGAGCGCATGCGCTCCGCGAAGTCGTCGTCGCTGATCTGGTCGCGCCCGACGCCGACCACCTCGAACCCGGCCGGGAGCTCGCCCTTCGACTCGAGGGCGGCGACGGCCGGCATGAGCTTGCGGGCCGTGAGGTCGCCGGTGGCGCCGAAGATCACGAGCACGGCGGGTTGGGGCAACCTCGACGACCCGGGCGTGGCGGCGACGGCTGCGGACTGCATGGCCGCGGACTGCATGGCCGCGGACGGTTCGGGGACCTGCTCGTCGCTCGTCTCGGTCACGGTCGCACCGTTCCGGACCCGCCCGCCGCGGCTGTGTCGCCCTCCTCGAGGACGCGGTGACCGCCGAACTGGTTGCGCAGGGCCGCCACGATCCGGTCGGAGAAGGCGTTGGTCTGACGGGAGGCGAACCGGGCGAAGAGCGAGAGCGTGATGACCGGCGTCGCCACGCCCCTCGCCGTCGACTCCTCGACCGTCCAGCGACCCTCCCCGGAGTCCTCCACGAAGCCCTTGATCCGTGCGAACTCGGCCGGGTCCGCCAGGGCACGCTCGGCCAGCTCGAGCAACCATGAACGCACGACCGAGCCCTGGTTCCAGAGGGCGGCGACCTGGTGCAGGTCACCGACCAGCTCGGGGGCGGCGTCGAGCAGGGCGAACCCTTCGGCGTAGGACTGGAGCATCCCGTACTCGAT
>DASXLH010000131.1:0-7537 GCA_036496335.1 Acidimicrobiales bacterium | reverse complement strand
ACCGGGGCGGTCGACCCGATCTCCCCGTAGCCGGGCAGACCGAGGGCCAGCACCGCCTGGGTGGTGGCACGGCGGAACTGGTCGCGGGCCGAGGCGGCGATCCCACCGGCGATCGCCGCGTCCCGGGTCGACGGGTCGTAGGCGATGGCGCCGACCTCGGCCGCGGCCGGACCCGACCCGACGTTGGCCGCGGTGAGCTGGACCGACGACACCCAGGCGGCGGCCCGGTTGGCGGCCGCGCCCTTGCCGGCGGCACGGAGGGCGGCGGCCACGAGGCCGGTGGTGTTGGCGTTGGGGGCGTTGGACGGCCCGCCGCTGAAGGAGCCGTCACCCCCCTGGCGAGCGGTCATCCAGCCGACCGCCTTGGCCACCGACCCGTTCACGGTCGAGGTCGACGGCACGGCCAGCAGGGCGTCGACGGCCAGACCGGTGGCGTCCGGATCGGCACTGCTGTCGGCCGTGCAGGTGTCTCCGGTCGTGTAGTCGGCCCGGAAGCCGCCGGCCGGGCACTGCTGGCCCAGCAGGAAGGCGATCGCCTCGGCCGGTACACCGCCCGAGGTGCGGGCCAGGGCCAGCACGTCGAAGGCCTGGCCGAGGCCGTTGCTGAAGTCTCCGAACGAGCTCAGGTCGACGAAGCGACCGGCCTGGCCGCCGGTCGGCGTCATGCGGGCCCGCAGCTCGGCGTCGAGATCGAGGCCGGCGACGTTGCTCGGATCCCGGCCCTGGACGAGCGTCACGAGTGTCAGCTTGCCGAGGGCGCCGGCATACCGCTCCGTCCCGGCACCGAAGTCGGCATCGGTCACGTAGCTGCGGGCGTTGTCGAGCAGTTTGGTGGTCGACGCCTGGGCACTGGTGCCGTGGCCCTGACCATCGGCCGCCAGGGCCAGGATGGCGTCGGCGGTGAGGCCCCAGTCGGTGGCGCCGGGGAACGACGAGGGCATGACCGAGGCGTTGGCATCGAGCTCGGCCGCCAGCCAGTTCGCCGCCTTGTCGGCGGCCGTGGTCGTGGGAGCCGGGGCGGCGGTGGCCAGGCCGGGCATCGCCATCAGCGTGACCGGGACGAGCAGGGCGGCGGCCGCTCGCCGGATCGCCCTGGTGCTGATCGTTCGGGTGTTCATGAAGGGTCGCTTGCCTCTCACTCGGATGAGGTGTGTGCGAACCTCGGCCGAGTGGCACGACCCCGGAGCCCGGGATGGTGCACCCTGGCGTCCGTTCCGCGTCCTCGACGGTTGGAGCCGATGCGCCCCGGCCGGGCATTCCGACTCCCCGTCGAGGCGAACCTCGACGAGCTACGGCTGCGGGTCAGTGCCGGCTTCGGACCGGCTTCCCCCGCCCGGGGACGATCTGTCTCGCCCGGTTGCCCGGACGCCCGGCACCGTAGCACCGCCGCCCACCTGGACTCCGGGCCGCGTCGGCCCCGCCCCCTTGCGAACTGGGTGCCGGTGAAGCCCGCTCCGGACCTGGTTGGCACCCAGTTCGGGGCGGAGACCCGGGGCGGGTGTGTTCAGGCGCTCGGCGGGCCGGCGTCGTGGGCGGCCACCGGACGCGCCGGAGACCGGACCTCGGTGGCGATGGCAGCCAGCATCCCGTTGACGAAGCGGCCGGAATCGTCCGTCGAGTACTGCTTGGCCAGCGCGACCGCCTCGGAGATGGCGACCGCGGTCGGGACGTCGGGCCGGTGGGTGAGCTCGAAGATGGCCATCCGCAGCAGGGCCCGGTCGATGACCGGCATCCGCTCCAGTGACCAGCCTCGGGAGAACCGACGGATCAGCTCATCGAGCTCGGCGCGGTGCTCGCCGACGCCCTCGACAAAGCCCACGGTGAAGTCGTCCGGCGGCACCGGCAGGGCGGCCAGCACGACGCTGATCGGCTCGCCCTTGAGATCGGCCTCTTAGAGCAGCGAGAGGGCCCGCTCGCGCGACTCTCGTCGGCTGCCCAGCGGGTCCGATGCCATCGTGGCCTAGACGCGCGTGAGGTAGTCGCCAGAACGGGTGTCGACCTTGATCCGGTCACCCGTGTTGACGAAGAGCGGCACCTGCACCGTGATCCCGGTCTCGACCGTGGCCGGCTTGCGACCGGCGGAGCTGCGGTCGCCCTGGAGGCCGGGCTCCGTCATCGTCACCGTGAGCTCGACAGACGCCGGCAGGTCGACGCCGACGATCTCGTCGCCGAACATCTGCAGGACGGCGCTGGCGCCCTCCACCAGGAAGCCGGCGGCGTCACCGAGGGAGCCCGGCGAGACCTGGATCTGGTCGTAGGTGGCGTTGTCCATGAAGATCAGGTCGCTGCCGGAGGCGTAGAGGTACTGCATCTCGCGCTTGTCGATGACGGCCTGCTCCACCTTCTCGTCGGCTCGGAAGGTGCGTTCGATCACGCCGCCGCCCCGCACCCGCCGGAGCTTGGTGCGCACGAAGGCGCCGCCCTTGCCCGGCTTGACGTGTTGGAACTCGACGACCTGGAGGAGTCCGTCGTCGAGGTTGAGCGTCATCCCGTTCTTCAGGTCGTTCGTGGAGATGTTCATCAGAGCCCCGTCTTCATGAGAGCAGAGTGTCCTTGGGCGCGTTGGTGAGGCAGCGAGAGCCTGTGTCGGTGACCACGAGGGTGTCCTCGATGCGGACGCCGCCGTGCTCGGGCAGGTAGACCCCCGGCTCGACGGTCACCACGTGACCGGACCGAAGGGTAGCAGTCGAGGTGGCGTTGACCCTGGGGTCCTCGTGGATGTCGAGGCCGACCCCATGGCCGGTGCCGTGCAGGAAGGCGTCCCCCCAGCCGGCCTCGGCGATCAGCTCCCGGGAGGCGTCGTCGACCGCCGAGGCAGCCAGGCCGGGCGCCACCGCTGCCGCCCCGGCCGCCTGGGCGGCCAGCACGACGTCGATCATCCGCGCCTGCACGGCGCTCGGCTCCCCGACCATGACCGTCCGGCTGATGTCGGAGTGGTAGCCGTCGAGGAGGGCTCCGAAGTCGAGCACGACGAGGTCGCCCTCGCGGATCCGCCGGCTCGTGGGACGGGCGTGGGGCTTGGCCCCGTTCGGCCCGCTGCCGACGATGGTCTCGAAGCTCACGTCGTCGGCGCCGAGGAGGCGCATGCGATGGTCGAGCTCGATCTGGAACTCGCGCTCGGTGGGCTGGTCGGCCAGCCTCGGCCGGGTCGCCTCGAGCGCCCGGTCGGCGATGGCGGCGGCGGCCTCGATGCGGGCCACCTCCCCGCCGTCCTTGACCGCCCGCAGGCCTTCCACCAGTCCCTCGGTGGCGACCAGCTCGGCTCCCGGGAAGGTGCCGTCGGCATAGCGGCGCTGTGCCGACCAGCTGACGTCGGAGGCCTCCAGCCCCACCCGGGTGGCACCGACCGCCGCCTTGGCCAATGCGGCGTTGGCGTTGGTGGCGGCGATCACGATGTCGGCCTCGACGCCGGCCGCGCCGAGCTGGTCGGCGGCCTGGTCGCGGTAGCGACCGTCGGTCACGAACACAGCCGCCTCGCCGCGCACGACCAAGATCCCGGCGGAGCCGGTGAAGCCGGTTACGTAGCGGATGTTGGCCAGGTTGGTGACCACCAGGGCGTCGACCCCGGCGGCACCGAAACGGTCCCGCAGGCGGGGCAGGCGGCCCGCGATCTCCATCGGAGGGAGCGACGTCGGCTCGTTCATGCCAGCAACCTCCCGACCGCCTCGACGGCCAGCGCGTAGCCGATCCCTCCGAAGCCGACGATGGAGCCCGTGGCCACCGGGGACACGACCGACGTGTGCCTCCACGGCTCCCGGGCGTTGGGGTTCGACAGGTGCAGCTCGATCACCACGCCGTCGAACGCCGCCAGGGCGTCGTGCAGCGACCAGGCGTAGTGGGTGAGGGCACCCGGGTTGACGATGATGGCGGCGCAGCGACCCCGGGCCCCCTGAATGGCGTCGACCAGCTCCGACTCGGCGTTGGACTGGACGTGCTCGAGGGTGAAGCCGGCCTCCGAGGCCGCCAACCGGGCGGTGGCGACGTGGTCGTCGAGGGTGGCGGTGCCGTAGATCTCCGGCTCGCGCTCGCCCAACAGGTTGAGGTTGGGCCCGTGCAGCAAGAGGATCGTCGTCACGAGAGGGCCTCCAGAGCGGCGAGGACGTCGGCGTCGGCGACGCCGGTGACCACCTCGACCCCGGACGGTGAGTCGAGCACGAAGGTGGTGCCGGACACGGCCTTCTTGTCGCGGGCCATGAGCTGCAGCAGCTCGCCCGGATCGAGCCCGTCCGGCGGGCGGAGGGGGAGGTCGTAGGCGGCCACGGTGGCCCGGTGCTCGGCCACCCGGGCGGCGTCGATCCGGCCCAGCCGGTGGGCCAGCTCGGCCGCGAACACCAGGCCGATGGCCACGCTCTCGCCGTGGGTGAGCTCGAAATCGGTGGCGATCTCGAGGGCGTGGCCGAGGGTGTGGCCGTAGTTGAGGATGGCCCGGCGCCCGCCTTCGCGCTCGTCGGCACCGACCACCTCGGCCTTGACCCGCACGCAGGCGGCCACCTGCTCGTCGAGCGGGAGGCCGAGCAGGTCGTCGACCCCGAGGAAGCGGTACTTGGCCATCTCTCCCAGGCCCGAGCGGGTCTCGCGGGCCGGCAGCGTGGCCAGCACCTCGGTGTCGCACAGCACCGCCGACGGCTGCCAGAAGGCGCCCACCAGGTTCTTGCCCTCGGGCAGGTTGACCCCGGTCTTGCCACCGATGGCGGCGTCGATCTGGCCGAGCAGGGTGGTGGCGACGTGCACGACCGCCACCCCCCGGTGGTAGACGGCGGCGGCGAAGCCGGCCACGTCGGTCACCATGCCGCCGCCGACGGCGACGACCACGTCGGCTCGGGTGAGGCCGCGGCGGGTGAACTCGCGGCAAAGGGTCTCGACCGAGGCCAGCGTCTTGGTGGCCTCCCCCTCGCCGATGGTGATCGTGGTGTGCTCGACGCCCGGGTCGACCTCCACCGGGATCGACGCCTGGGTCACCACCACCACCCGCCGGGCGCCGTCGGGCAGCACGTCGGCCAGCTGGTGCCGGGCTCCGTCGCCGACCAACACGTCGTACGACCGCTCCCCCAGCGCCACGGGCACGCGGATCACGACGTCACCAACGCCAGGACCCGTTGGACGACCGCGTCCGGACCGGTCGGGGCGGAGACGTCGACGACGTGGTGGGACGCCTCGAGGTAGAGCGGTCGACGCAGCTCGTCGAGGCGGACCAGGGCGGCGGCCGGGTCGTCGCCCAGCAACGGCCGGTGGTCGTCGCCGCCCACCCGGGTGGCCAGGGCGGCGGGGCGGGCGTCGAGGAAGACGACCACACCGCACTGGCGCATCCGGCGCCGGTTGAGCTCGTCGAGGACGGTGCCGCCGGCGGCGGCGATGACGGAGGGCTCTTCCGATCCCAGCGCCTCGGCCAACACCTCCGACTCGAGGGCCCGGAAGGCGGCCTCACCGTCGTCGGCGAAGATCTGACGGACGCTCCTTGCGCTGCGCCGCTCGACCTCGACGTCGCTGTCGACGAAGGGCCGGTCGAGCAGCCGGGCCAGGCGGCTGCCCACGGTCGTCTTGCCCGCCCCCATCATCCCCACCAGCACGAGATGGCGGGGGGCGGTGGCGAGGGTGGGCGGGCCGTCAGGGGAGCCGGGCGACATAGGACTCGTGGTTACGCAGGAGCTCGTCGAGCGAGTCACCACCGAACTTGCGCAGGGCCTCCCCCGCCAGCACCAACGACATCATCGTCTCGGCCACCACGCCCATGGCCGGCACGGCCGTCACGTCGGTCCGCTCCTTGAACGAGACCGTCTCCTCCTTGGTGACCACGTCGACGGTGGTGAGCACGGGGCGGTTGAGGGTGGCCAGCGGCTTCATGGCGGCCCGGGCCCACACCAGCTCCCCGTTGGAGATGCCGCCTTCGATGCCACCGGCCAGGTCGCTGGCCCGGCGGTAGTTGCCGGCGTCGGCATCCCAGTGGATCGGGTCGTGGGCGGCCGAGCCCCGCCGGGAGGCCACGCCGAAGCCCTCGCCGATCTCGACCGCCTTCACCGCCTGGATGCTCATGAGCGCCTGGGCCAGGAGGGAGTCGAGCTTGCGGTCCCAGTGCACGTGGCTGCCGAGCCCGACCGGCACGCCGTAGGCCAGCACCTCGGCCACGCCGCCCAGCGAGTCGCCGTCCTTGGAAGCGGCCTTGATCTCCTCGATCATGGCGGCTTCGGCGCCGGCGTCGAAGCAGCGGACCTCGGAGGCGTCGACCCGTTCGAGGTCTGACGGGAGGGGCCGCTCCTCCGACTTGGTGGCGACCGATCCGAGCGCCACGACGTGGGAGAGGACCTCGACGCCGAGCTGGCGCAGCAGCACCTTGGCCACCGAGCCAGCCGCCACCCGGGCGGCGGTCTCCCGGGCCGAAGCCCGCTCGAGCACATCACGGGCGTCGGTGAAGCCGTACTTCTGCATGCCGGGGAGGTCGGCGTGGCCGGGCCGGGGCTGGGTGAGGGGCGAGGCGGTGTGGCCGGGAGCCGGCGACATCTCCTCGTGCCACTTGTCGGACCGCTCCCACTCGCTGTTGCCCACTTCGATGGCCACGGGCGAGCCGAGGGTCCGGCCGTGGCGGATGCCGCCCAGCAGCGTCACCTCGTCCTGCTCGAAGCGCATCCGGGGCCCGCGCCCGTAGCCGAGCCGGCGCCGGGCCAGCTCGCCCTGGACGTCGTCGACCGTGACCGGCAGGCCGGCAGGCAGGCCCTCGAGGATCACCACGAGACCCTTCCCGTGGGACTCACCGGCGGTGAGGTAGCGCAGCACGTGACGAGGCTACCCGGGGCCCTCTCGGCGCCCGGGGTCCTCAGCAGTCGGAGGCGCCGACGGGGCACTCCCGCCAGTTCTGGACCTTGTAGCTGTCGTCCCGGTTCACCTGTGACGCCTGGATGTCCCAGTGGAAGTCGAAGTGGTTGCCGGTGCCGGAGTGGAGCTGGGCCACGACGGCCCCGTACATCGTCGGCTGATGGGAGCCGTTGCAGTCGATCGACAGCCCCGGGGTGTAGAGCAGGGCCCAGACCTCTGCCCCGCAGATGGCGCCCGAGTAGGCCGTGCCGTCCGCCTTCGCCGCCTCGAAGATCTGCAGGTTGGGCGTGGGCTTCTGGCGGTTCACGACCGCTCCACTGGCGACGCTGAAGGGACCGTTCACCCAGATGCGCACCCGCCCGGTCCCGTTGCCCCCGGTACCGATGACGACGGTGCCCTGGATCTGCAAGCTGCTGCACGAGTAATCGCCAGGCGTGAGGGTGCCGCCGTTCACGAGACCGCCGCTCGGGCAGGCGGAGATCGGCGACGGGGGCGTGGGGATGACCGGTGTCATCTGCGTGGCGATGGCGCCGACGACAGGCGTCGTGCCACACCCGCCGCTGTCGCAGGCATCGTCGGCGGCCGCCTGGCTGGAACGCCCGTACATGTCGAAGCCGGACCAGCGGGCCTTGAACGCCGCGATCGTCGCCGATGCCCCGCTGATCGTGGCGTTCGTCCCGAGTCGTCCGGTCGTCGGCAAGGACAGCTCGCACGACACAGCCCCCGTCGG